>NZ_JADFUE010000019.1:0-127215 GCF_054967145.1 Bradyrhizobium sp. UFLA06-24 | reverse complement strand
AGTTCGTCGGCAGCGTCAGATGTGTATAAGAGACAGGGCCCCGCCCCTCTGTATACGCGCGGTCGGTATCCCCCAGGGCAACCGTCCGGCGCGGGTCACCATACTGATCCTTATGAAGGAATGCACGCGTCGTCATGAGCCGCCTCGTGATGAAATTCGGCGGCACATCCGTCGCCAACATCGAACGTATCCGCAACGTCGCACGCCATGTGAAGCGTGAGGTCGACGCCGGCCATGAGGTCGCTGTGGTCGTCTCGGCGATGTCGGGCAAGACCAACGAGCTGGTGGCCTGGTGCACCGAGGCCTCGCCGATGCACGACGCGCGCGAATATGACGCCGTGGTCGCCTCCGGCGAACAGGTCACCTCGGGCCTGCTGGCCATCGTGCTCCAGAGCATGGGCATTCAGGCCCGCTCCTGGCAGGGCTGGCAGATCCCGATCAAGACCAGCGACGCCCACGCCTCGGCCCGGATCGAGGACATCGACGGCAGCGAGATCATCAACCGCTTCAAGGAGCGGAAGGAGGTCGCGGTCATCGCCGGCTTCCAGGGCATTGATCCCAAGACCAACCGCATCACAACGCTCGGCCGCGGCGGCTCGGACACCTCGGCCGTCGCGATCGCCGCCGCGGTCAAGGCCGACCGCTGTGACATCTACACCGACGTCGACGGCGTCTACACCACCGATCCGCGAATCGTGCCGAAGGCCAAGAGGCTCGACAAGATCGCGTTCGAGGACATGCTGGAACTGGCCTCGCAAGGCGCCAAAGTGCTGCAGGTCCGCTCGGTGGAACTCGGCATGGTCCACAATATGCCGATCTTCGTCCGCTCGAGCTTCGACAAGCCCGAGGATATCGACCCGCATGCCAACCAGCCGCCCGGCACGCTGATCTGCAGCGAGGAGGAGATCATGGAAAGCCACGTCGTCACCGGCATCGCCTTTTCAAAGGACGAGGCCCAGATCTCGGTGCGCCAGATCGAGGACAAGCCCGGCGTGGCGGCGTCGATCTTCGGCCCGCTCGCAGACGCCAATATCAACGTCGACATGATCGTCCAGAACGTGTCCGAAGACGGCAAGACCACCGACCTGACCTTCACGGTTCCGGCTGCCGACTACGCCAGGGCCAAGGACACGATTACCGCCGCTAAGGCCAAGATCGGCTATGCCAGGCTTGATACCGCTACCGACGTCGCCAAGATCTCGGTGATCGGCAGCGGCATGCGCAGTCATGCCGGCGTCGCCGCCCAGGCGTTTTCGGCCCTTGCCGGACGAAATATCAACATCCGGGCCATCACAACCTCCGAGATCAAGTTCTCGGTTTTGATCGACACCGCCTATACCGAGCTGGCGGTGCGCACGTTGCACACGCTCTACGGCCTCGATCAAGCTTAGCCTAATTTTCTCTTAGCGGACGCAGCAAACGCGAGGGTGTACACACCTTCGCGTTTGGCAGGCGTTTTGCTTGGCAAAACAAGCCTCAATTCGCTATACGGCGGACAGGGTGGGCTGCCGCAGACTGTATCCCAGTTCAGGCCGCTGATTCGGTGCAAACACTAAGTCTCAGGACGATTTGGGTTTGCACCTGCGCCGGACAAACAAATTGATTGTTTTTCTGGAATTTTTGGCCAGCCGCCGGCCGATACCGCCGGGCCGGGCAGACGGAGGAGATTGACGGTTCATGCGGAGCGCGTCGGGAGGTCCCCGCGTCTTGTTGAGACGGCTCCGCGAAACCATGGCGGAGCAGGTCTCGGCCCAGGAGCGGCTGGACAAGATCGTGGTGCTGATCGCCGCCAACATGGTAGCCGAGGTCTGCTCGGTCTACGTGCTGCGCATCGACAACACGCTCGAGCTTTACGCCACCGAAGGCCTCAACCGCGAGGCCGTGCACCACACCGTGCTGAGCGCCCATGAGGGCCTGGTCGGCCTCGTTGCCAGCGAGGCGACGCCACTCAATCTGAACGACGCCCAGAGCCATCCGGCTTTCTCGTTCCGCCCGGAGACCGGCGAAGAGATCTATCACTCGTTCCTCGGCGTGCCGATTCTGCGCGCCGGCAATACGCTCGGCGTGCTGGTGGTGCAGAACCGCGCCAAGCGAACCTATGTCGAGGAAGAGCTCGAGGCGTTGCAGACTACAGCCATGGTGCTGGCGGAGCTGATCGCTTCCGGCGAATTGTCCGCACTGGCCAAGCCCGGCCTGGAGCCGGCCGCACGCCATTCCGCCCAGAAGGCGGGCGCCATCCTCTCGGAAGGCATCGCGCTCGGCCACGTCGTGCTGCACGAGCCGCGCGTCGTCATCAAGGACTACATCGCCGAAGACCTGCCGAAGGAAGTCAAGCGGCTCGACGCGGCGCTCGCCAAGCTGCGCTCGGATCTCGACCGCATGCTGGAGCGCGGCGATGTCGCCGAGGGCGGCGAGCATCGCGACGTGCTCGAAGCTTACCGCATGTTCGCCAACGACCAGGGCTGGTCGCACAAGCTGCATGAGGCGGTCGCCACCGGCCTCACCGCGGAAGCGGCGGTCGAGCGCGTGCAGTCCGATACCCGCGCGCGCATGCTGCGCTCGACCGATCCCTATTTGCGCGACCGGCTGCACGATCTCGAAGATCTCGGCTATAGGCTGATGCGGCAGCTCGTCGGCCAGGACCACGCGCCGTCGCGCGAGCAACTGCCTGATAACGCCATCGTCATCGCGCGCGCGATGGGACCGGCGGCGCTGCTCGACTACGACCGCAAGCGCCTGCGCGGCATCGTGCTGGAGGAAGGCACCGCCAATTCCCACGTCTCGATCGTGGCGCGTGCGCTGGGCATTCCCGCGGTCGGCGAAGTGCCGAACGCGCCGGGGATCGCCGACCCCGGCGACGCGATCATCGTCGATGGCACCTCGGGCTCGATCTATGTGCGCCCGTCCCAGGAGATCGAGGCGGCCTACGCCGAGCGCGTGCGATTCCGCGCGCGCCGCCAGGCGCAGTATCTGGCGCTGCGCGACCGGCCCTGCGTCACCAAGGACGGCGAGAAGGTCGAGCTTTTGATCAATGCGGGCCTCGCCATCGACCTGCCGCATATCGACGACACCGGCAGCGCCGGCATCGGCCTGTTCCGCACCGAGCTGCAATTCATGGTCGGTCAGAGCCTGCCGCGCACCAGCGACCAGCTCGCGCTCTACCGTGCCGTGCTGGATGCCGCCGGCAGCAAGCCCGTCACCTTCCGGACCCTCGACATCGGCGGCGACAAGGCGCTGCCCTACATGGAGACGGTGATCGAGGAGAATCCCGCGCTGGGCTGGCGCGCGATCCGACTTGGGCTCGATCGGCCCGGTCTGTTGCGCGGCCAGATCCGCGCGCTGCTGCGTGCCGGCGGCGGCCGCGCGCTGCGCATCATGTTCCCGATGATCTCGGAGGTCGCCGAGTTCGATGCGGCAAAGGCGCTGGTCGAGCGCGAGCTGACATATCTGCGCCAACACGGCCACACGCTTCCTGAGAGAATCGACATCGGCACCATGGTCGAGGTACCGGCGCTGCTCTATCAGCTCGACGAGCTCTTGAAGAGGGTCGACTTCATTTCGGTTGGCTCCAACGATCTGTTCCAGTTCCTGTTCGCGGTCGACCGCGGCAATGCCAAGGTCTCCGAGCGCTTCGACACCATGTCGACGCCGATCCTGCGGGCGCTGCGCGACATCGCACGGAAATCGCAGGCGGCGAAGAAATCGCTGTCGCTCTGCGGCGAGATGGCCTCGAAGCCGATCGGCGCATTGGCCCTGATCGCAATGGGCTACCGCTCGCTGTCGCTGTCGGCGACCGCGCTCGGCCCGGTCAAGGCGATGGTGATCGACCTCGACGCCAAGAAGGCCGCCGCGATGCTCGGCCCGCTGCTGGATGCGCCTGCAGGCAGCGTCTCGATCCGGCAGAAGTTGACGGAATTTGCCGAGGCCGAAGGCCTGGCGTTGTAGCGGGCCTGCCGCCCGTCGCCGCCGCCTCCCGCCGCTTTTGAGACCCAACCGATGCCGTCACTCCCCGAAGCCAAACTGGACGTCCTGCTCGCGCATCACGCTTCGCTCGAAGCCGAATCGCTCGGACAGCTCTCCTCCGAGCGCTACGTGCAGGTCACACGCGAGCTCGCCGAGATCACGCCCTTGATCGAGGCGGTGAAGACCTATCGTTCCGCGGTCAAGGAGCTCGCCGACACCGAGGCGCTGATCGCCGATCCGGCAACCGATGCCGAAATGCGCAGCATGGCCGAAGCCGAGCGCGACGAGCTCAATCCCAAGATCGAAGATCTCGTGCAGAAGATCCGCGTCGCGCTGCTGCCCAAGGACGCCATGGACGACCGCAACGTGATGCTGGAAATCCGCGCCGGCACCGGCGGCGACGAAGCTTCACTGTTCGCCGGCGATCTGTTCCGGATGTACGAGCGCTTCGCCGCCCTGCAGGGCTGGAAAGTCGAGGTGATCTCGGCGAGCGAAGGCACCGTCGGCGGTTACAAGGAAATCATCGCGGAGGTGCAGGGCCGCGGCGCGTTCTCCAAGCTGAAATTCGAATCCGGCGTGCACCGCGTGCAGCGCGTACCCGACACCGAGACGCAGGGCCGCATCCACACCTCGGCGGCGACGGTCGCCGTGCTCCCCGAGGTCGAGGACGTCGACGTCGACATCAAGAACGAGGATCTGCGCATCGAAACCATGCGCGCGCAGGGCGCGGGCGGCCAGCACGTCAACAAGACGGAATCGGCGATCCGCATCACCCATATCCCGACCGGCATCGTGGTGATTATGCAGGACAGCCGCTCGCAGCACAAGAACCGCGCCTCCGCCATGAACATCCTGCGCTCGCGCATCTACGATGCCGAGCGGCAGCGCGTCGATGCCGCGCGCTCGGCCGAGCGCAAGGAGAAGGTCGGCTCCGGCGACCGCTCGGAGCGGATCCGCACCTATAATTTTCCGCAAGGGCGCGTCACCGACCACCGCATCAACCTGACGCTCTACAAGCTGCCGCAAGTCATCGCAGGCGAAGCGCTCGGCGAATTGATCGATGCTCTTACCACCGAACACCAGGCCGCCCAGCTCGCCGCGCAAGGGGCCGCTGCCTGAGCCTCAGCGCGTTCTGGCCCGGAACGATCGCAGGATTTTCGCCAGAGCCGGCGCGGCGGCGCTCAACTCGTCCAGATGGATGCGCGAGAGCGAGCGCAGCTTTTGCTCGCCCTTGGCCGTCAGCTTGACCAGGACGCGTCTCGCGTCTTCGGGGTCGGCTTCCCGGCCGATCAGCTTCAGCTTCGCCATGCGATCCACCAGCTCTACGGCGGTATGGTGCCGGATCAGGAGGAAGCCCGCGATATCGCCGACGCTGGCGCCGTTGGGGCTCGCCAGTCCCTTGATCGCGAGCAGCGCCTGATGCTGCTGCGGTGTCAGGCCGGCGCTTTGGGCCGCCGTCTCGCTGAAGGCAAGGAAGGTGCGGAGCTGATAGCGGAATTGCGCAAGCGCGGTGTAGTCGGCCTCGCGCATCGCGGCGTCCTTTGGGGATGTGGCAGAGACCGTCCGTTCGGTCGCCCGCTTCGATCGAGCACTCACGCGATCCCTCCTTCGCTGCGCGGCACGATCAAACGCGCTCCTTTCCGTTGACGCAAGCAATGCTGCCGATCTATCCACGATGCCAGGCAGGATGGTTCCCTTGGCGGCAGGCTTCGATTCCGGACACAGTATCGAGCATGCGCGGCGCGCGCTTGCGGCACGGCTGCAAGCGGCCGGCATCGAGGATTCGTCGCTCGATGCGCGCCTGCTCGTCGGCGGCGCGGTGGGGCTCGATCTGACCGGTCTGATCACAGAGGGCGCGCGATACCTCACCTCCGATGAAGCTCTGCGGCTCGAAGGATATGCGCAGCGACGGCTCGCCCATGAGCCGGTCGCCCGCATTCTGGGGGTGCGGGAATTCTGGGGCCTGCCGTTCCGGCTGTCCGAGGCGACGCTGGTGCCGCGGCCCGATACCGAGACCGTGGTCGAACTCGCGCTCGAGATTTTTCGGGAGAGGGCGATCGCGGGACGGCCGCCGCGCATCGCTGATATCGGCACGGGATCCGGCGCCATCCTGCTGGCGCTGCTGCACGAGATTCCCGATGCGTTCGGCGTCGGCACCGATCTCAGCCTGAGCGCGCTTCATACTGCCAGCGGCAATGCGGCCGCCCTCGGCCTTGCCGGCCGTGCGGCCTTCGTCGCCTGCTCCTATGCGGCCGCGCTTCACGGCCCGTTCGACCTGATCGTATCGAATCCGCCCTATATTCCCGCCGGCGAGATTCCGAAACTGAGCATCGAGGTGCGCGAGTACGATCCGCATCTGGCGCTCGATGGCGGTAATGACGGCTATGATGCCTATCGCGCCCTGATCCCGCAGGCCGCTGAGCGGCTCGCGCCCGGCGGCGCCCTGGTCGTCGAAGCCGGGCAGGGGCAGGCCGGAGATATTGAAACCTTGATGGCGGCTGCCGCGTTATCGATCGACAGACCCCCCAAGGCCGACCTGGCGGGCATTCCCAGGGCCGTCTCGGCCCGAAAAATGCCCCCATAAAAGCCGGATTGGGTTCTAAAAAACCTCTTGGAATATCCCGTGGGAACGACTACGTTCCGGTCAACACATCGGTGCCGGCCCCGTAGACCTACGGGCGAAAGCCGGGCTCTCGGGCGAGAGCTTTACTGATTATAGGTTCCAAGCCGCAGGTCCTGTTGAGCGCGATGGCCAGTTAAGCTGCGCTGCTTACCGACCGCAAAGTGAACGAAAGCCTGATATTGCGCTTGAACACTTACGCAAGAAAGCTGGGCTTGTTTCGGCAGGCGATATGAATGGGTTCGCTGGCAATGGATGCTGGCGGGTGGGGAACGCGTCTTTGTTGAACGCGACGGTCGACGAACATTGGCAGGGTTCAATCCGCTCTTGCGCGCGGTGCGCGCGAGGCCTGTGAACCGCTGTCTGCAGGTTACTCCTGGCAATCAGTGATGCGTGCAACCTTTAGGGCTGGAATCAAAGGCAGGACATGAGAAACGGTCAGAACAAGCAGCGGATGCGCAACCGCAACAATAACAACAACAATAACCGGCGCGGCCAGAACCCGATGACCCGGGTCTACGAATCGAACGGCCCCGATATCAAGATCCGCGGCACCGCCTCGCACATCGCCGAAAAGTATCTTCAGCTTGCGCGTGACGCGCGCTCTTCGGGCGACCCGGTCGCCGCCGAAAACTACTACCAGCATGCCGAGCACTATTTCCGCCTGATCGCCGCGGCCCAGGAACAGTTCCGCCAGAGCCAGCAGCCGCGCGGTGACGAGCCCATCAGCACCAGCAGCGACGATGGCGAGGACGACGGCGAGAACTTCTCGGCGTTCGGCCAGGAGCCGGGCTTCGTTCCGCAGCCGCCGCAGCAGCCGTTCATGCGCGACCGCGACGGCCAGCGCGATCACCACCAGCGCGACTACCAGCCGCGCGACAATCAGCAGCCCTATCAGCGCGATCAGCAGCAGCCGCGCGAGCATCGCGAACGCGATCATCGTCCGCAGCCGCAATATCATCAGCAGCCGCAACCGCCGAACCAGCCGCAGCCTGTTGTCGCCGACGCCGGTAATGTCGATCGCCTGCCGTCCTTCATCACCGGCGCGCAGCCGCAGACCAATGGTGCGCCTGGGGGGTTCGAAGGCGGCAACAGTGGTGGTGGCGAGCGTTATCCGCGCCGGCGCCGCCGTCCGCATGGCGGCCCGCGGCCCGAGCGGGAAGCAGCTCCCGCCGCGACCAGCGACGATCTCGCCCCCGGCGAGTAAGTCGCACCCAAATCTGATCTTCACGGACTGCATCGTCCCGGCTTCGCCGGGACGATTTTGTTTTCAACGTGCAAATTGGCTGGATCCAGCAGCGGCGAGCACGGATCACCTCTCCCAGAGGAAGAGGTGAAAGCTAGGTCCGCGTTACCGTCGTCGAGGACGGTACCAGCACCGGCTTCAACGAGGGAATCAGCCGCGCCCGTTCGCGTTTTGCGGGGATGGCGCGATAGACCTGCTTGGTCGCTTCGACGATGTGGACGCCGGCAAAAGGCAACGACAGCGCCGCGCCGGCGCGCTCCCACATCTGCGCCGATTTCAGAACCCAGCGGCCCGCATAAGGCGGCATGAACAACGCCTCGCCCCAGGCGGTCGGCGTGAACCAGGTCTGGCGCAACAGGTCCGTGATCTGCGAGCGCGAATAGGGACGGCCGTGGCCGAACGGCGTGTTGTCGCTGCGCGTCCATACGCCGCGCCGGTTCGGGATCACCGCGATGACACGGCCTGACGGCGACAGCACCCGCCAGACCTCGCGCAGCAGCGCGGCCGGATCATCCGACATTTCGAGCGCATGCACCAGCAGGATGCGGTCCACCGCGGCGTCGGGAAGCGGCAGCGAGAACTCGTCGACCAGCGAGGCCAGCGCCGGCCGCCCGGTCGGCCATTTCAAGACGCCCTGGGCGGCCGGCATGAAGGCGATGCAGCGCTCCGCATCCTCGCGGAACAGCCCGAGATAGGGCGTCGGATAGCCGATGCCGAGCACGCGCTGGCCCTCGGCGCCCGGCCAGCGCTGCCTGATGCCGCGATTGATCATCTGCCGCGCCACGATGCCGAGGCGCCGGGAATAGAACTCTCTGAGGTCGACGACATCGATGGTCATGACGACAATGTAACATGCGCCGGGCTGCGGCCGCGCACTGAATATTGCATTGCCTGCGCAACGTTAACGCCATATTTGTCTGACGGGGCTGAGCGCGATGGAGAAGTCATGGCCGCCGAAATTCGTACTTTCACCTGTTTAAACGACAATTTCGGTTATCTGATCCACGATGTGGAAACCAAGGCAACCGCGTCGATCGACGCACCGGAAGCCGGCCCCATCATCAAGGCGCTGGAAAGCGAGGGCTGGGAGCTCACCGATATCCTGATCACCCATCATCATGGCGATCATGTCGGTGGAGTCGCCGAGCTCAAACAGAAGTACAATTGCCGCGTCGTCGGACCGCACGACAAGACGACGAAAATCGCCGACGTCGATTTGCGGGTCGCCAATGGCGACGTGGTCAAGGTGGGCACGCTGCTCGGGCGCGTGCTGGAGACGCCTGGCCACACGCTCGACCACATCTCCTATGTGTTCGACACCGAGAAGACCCTGTTCGCCGCCGACACGCTGTTCTCGATCGGCTGCGGCCGCGTGTTCGAAGGCAATTATCCGATGATGTGGGACTCGCTGTTGAAGCTGCGGGCGCTGCCCGACGACTTCAGGCTCTATTGCGGCCACGAATACACGGCGTCCAACGTCAAATTCGCGCTCACGGTCGAGCCGGACAATGCGGCGCTGCAGGCGCGTGCGGCGGAGGTTGCGAAGCTGAAGGCGGAGAACAAGCCGACCATCCCCTCACTGCTTGGTGACGAAAAGCGAGCAAACGTGTTCCTGCGCGCAGATGAACCGTCGGTCGCAGCCAGGCTACACATGAAAGGCGCGGACGCCGCAGCAGTGTTCGGCGAGCTGCGCGAGCGCAAGAACAAGTCCTGAAGAAGAAGTTCTGAATCCTGACGGGGATCGATGCCGACCGCAGCCGAGATCATTGCACGCCTCGAACTCCGTCCGCATCCCGAGGGCGGACATTACCGCGAGACCTTTCGCGACCAGACCACCGACGCCAACGGCCGCTCGCGCTCGACTCTCATCTACTTCCTGCTCGCGCGCGGCGAGCGTTCGCACTGGCATCGCATCGATGCGGTCGAGACCTGGCATTATTATGCCGGAAGCCCGCTGACGCTGCGGATCGCCCATGATGGCTGCTCCCAGCACGAGGTCCGCCTCGGCACCGATCTTGCCCGCGGCGAGCGGCCGCAGGCGATCGTTCCGGCGGACGCATGGCAGATGGCAGAGACATCAGGCGAGTGGACGCTGGTCGGCTGCACGGTCGCTCCGGCATTCGAGTTCGCAAAATTCGAGCTCGCGCCGCAGGGCTGGGAGCCGTAGCGGACTCTCAGCGCTTTCGCAGCACCATGTCCTTGGCCGCGATCAGGCCGCCGCCGGCGATCAGGATCGCGGCGAGCGCGATGTTGGCGCTGGCTTTGGCGAAGCCGGCGGCGATGAGGAAACCGGTCGACAAGAGCGGCGTCGCGTAAGAGGCGGCGCCGAGCACGCGAATGTCGCCACGCTTCATGCCGATGTCCCAGGCATAAAAGGCCGCACCGACGGGACCGATGCCGAGCCCGACGACCGCAAGCCATTGCAACGCGGTATCGGGCCACACACTGGTTTCCAGCAAACCATGCATCAGCGCGGCGAGCGCCGATGTGGCGAGGCAGAAGCCGGCGACCGCATCGGTCGGGACGGCCTTCAACCGCCGCGACAGCACCGAATAGATTGCCCAGACGAAGGCGGCGATGAAGGCCGCGATCAATCCCGGCACCGCCCCCGGCGCGAAGCCGCTCGTGTTGCCGGCGAACAGCAGCACGGTGCCGACCAGGCCGAGCACGGCACCGATGATGTGATGCACGGCGAGCCGTTCGCCTGGAAGGAAGGATGAGAACAGCACGATCAGCAGCGGCCACATGTAATTGAGAAGTCCGGCCTCCGCCGGTGGAGCGAAGCGCAGCGCGAGAAAATAGAGCGCGTGGTAGCCGAACAAACCGCCGACGCCGACGATCCAGACGACCGGCGGCTGACGCAGGCTTTTCGCGGCGTCGCCGCGGCCGATCCAGGTCAGGAGGCCGACGAGACCGCCGATCGCGAACGTCATCGCGGCGAGCTGGAAGGCCGGAATCTTTCCGGTCGCCACCGTCATGACCGAGAGCAGCGACCACATCAGGATCGCGGTCAGTCCGATTAGCGTGGCGGTGCGGGGAGTCATCGGCCCAATGTTTCCGTCATGGCCGGGCTGTCCCGGCCATCCACGCTCTTTCGTGGCGACGGTTGTTGTAGGGCCATGGATGCCCGGGACAAGCCCGGGCATGACGAAGTGGACAATATCAGCCGACGTGATGCGATCGCATCACACCATGTACTGGCCGCCGTTGACCGTCAGCGTCGAGCCGGTGATGAAACCGGACTCGTCGGCGGCGAGGAACACCACCGCGCGCGCGATCTCTTCAGGCTCGCCGAGCCGGTTGGCCGGGATCTGCGGAATGACATTCTTCTCAAGAACGTCCTTCGGCACCGCCTGCACCATTTCCGTGTTGATGTAGCCCGGGCAGATCGCGTTGACGGTGATGCCACCCTTGGCATTCTCGAGTGCGAGTGCCTTGGTGAAACCGATATCGCCGGCCTTCGCCGCGGAATAGTTGACCTGGCCGAACTGGCCCTTCTGGCCGTTGATCGACGAGATCGAGATGATGCGGCCGAATTTGCGTGCGCGCATGCCCTCGATCACCTGGCGCGTCATGTTAAACAGCGAGCCGAGATTGGTGTTGATGACGGCGTTCCACTGCTCGAGCGTCATCTTGTGGAAGGCGGTATCGCGGGTGATGCCGGCATTGTTGACGAGCACCTCGACTGGCCCGAGGTCGGCTTCGACTTTCTTCACGCCCTCGGCGCAGGCATCGAAGCTGCTGACGTCCCATTTGTAGACGGCGATGCCGGTCTCGGCCTTGAACTTCTCCGCCGCCGCATCGTTGCCGGCGTAACTCGCCGCGACCTTGTAGCCGGCGGCCTTCAGCGCCTTGCTGATGGCAGCACCGATGCCCCGCGTACCACCCGTGACCAATGCAACACGTGCCATGTCGTATTCCTTCCCTTGGACTCTTCGGACGTTTCTGGCGTGATCTTTTTTAACGGCGGATTATGCGGTTGGTTTGACGGACATCAAGAACAAAACGCCCGGCGTTGAGCCGGGCGTTTGTATTTAGTCGAGGCTTGCGCGGTTGCGAAGAATAATTGATTTGCAACCGCTGCCTTTTTAATCGCGTGCAACGCACTCACCTCACGCGTGCAGCGCACCCGTCGGTCGAGTGCAAGCTCAGTCGCGCGCCAGGCACATCGCGATGCCCATGCCGCCGCCGATGCACAGCGTGGCGAGACCCTTCTTCGAATCACGCTTCTGCATTTCGTGCAGCAGCGTCACCAGCACGCGCGCGCCGGACGCACCGACGGGGTGGCCGATCGCGATCGCGCCGCCGTTGACGTTGACCTTGGAGGTGTCCCAGCCGAGATCCTTGTTGACGGCGCAGGCCTGCGCGGCGAAGGCCTCGTTGGCCTCGATCAGGTCGAGATCGCCGACGTTCCAGCCGGCTTTCTTCAGCGCGGCGCGCGAGGCCGGGATCGGGCCCGAGCCCATGATCTTCGGATCGACGCCGGCCTGCGCCCAGGACACGATGCGCGCGAGCGGCTTCTTGCCTTCCTTGGCGGCCTGCTTCGCGGTCATCAGCACCACGGCGGCAGCGCCGTCATTGATGCCCGAGGCCGAGCCTGCGGTGACCGTACCATCCTTCTCGAACGCGGGACGGAGCTTGGCCATCGCCTCGAGCGTGGCGCCATGACGCGGATATTCATCAGCGCTGACGACGACGTCGCCCTTGCGGGTCTTGATGGTGACGGGAACGATCTCGTCGTTGAACTTGCCGGCCTTCTGCGCGGCTTCGGCCTTCTGCTGCGAGGCGACCGCGAACTCATCCTGCTGCGCGCGGGTGATCTGCCACTGCCGTGCGACGTTCTCGGCGGTGTTGCCCATGTGGTAGCCGTTGAAGGCATCCCACAGCCCGTCCTTGATCATGGTGTCGACGAACTCGACCGGGCCCATCTTGACGCCGCCACGCAGATACTGGGCATGCGGAGCCATGCTCATGGATTCCTGGCCGCCGGCGACCACGATCTCGGAATCACCGTTGAGCAGCGCCTGGTAGCCGAGCGCGACCGTGCGCAACCCGGAGCCGCAGAGTTGGTTGACGCCCCAGGCAGGGCTCTCCACCGGAATGCCGGCGCCGATCGACGCCTGGCGGGCGGGGTTCTGGCCCTGGGCGGCGGTCAGGATCTGACCCATGATGACTTCCGAGACCCGGCCGGGTTCGATGCCACCGCGCTCCAGCGCGGCCTTGATGGCGACGGCACCGAGGTCATGGGCGGGAAGGGTCGCGAAGGCTCCGTTGAAGCTTCCGACCGGGGTGCGGGCGGCGCTGACGATGACGACATCGTCTGACATGGGCATCTCCTGGGGTTCAATGGGGGCAGACGGGGCTGGGAAAACGGCTCGCCAGTCTCGAACGGCATCCTGTTAACGTCATTGCGGCATGTCAATCGGCAGGTCACCGAATTCATGCCGCAGCGCATTCAAAATAGCGTTCTTGGCGCTTTCGCAAGCAAGATTTTGCTCTGCGATTAACCGTGCCGCACAAAACGGTAGCGTGAGCCCTTTGAAATGCTTATTTTGTTGCGTTGCGTACTCTTCCCGCCCTGCGGCATGGCCTGCAGGTTCCTGTTCTCCGCGCTTGCAAGTGAGAGCCCATGGCGAAATCAGACCAACCCACCACCATCAAGAAATACGCGAACCGCCGGCTCTATAACACCGGAACGAGCACCTACGTGACGCTCGAGGATCTCGCTGCCATGGTCAAGGATGGCGAGGATTTCCTGGTCTACGACGCCAAAACCGGCGACGACATCACCCGCTCCGTGCTCGCCCAGATCATTTTCGAGCAGGAGAACAAGGCCGGCCAGAACCTGCTGCCGACCACCTTCCTGCGCCAGCTGATCCGCTTCTACGGCGACAGCATGCAGATGGTGGTGCCGAAATATCTGGAGCAGTCGATCGCGACGCTGACCCAGGAGCAGGAGAAGTTCCGCAAGCAGATTGCCAACACGCTGTCCGGAACGCCCTTTGCCCCCCTGGAAGAACAGGTTCGACGCAACATGGAGCTGTTCCAGCAAACCTTCTCGATGTTCAAGCCCTTCGCACCGACGGCGCGCTCGGCCACTCCGGAGCCGGAGCCCGATGCGAACGCCGAGGCGCCCAAGGACACCAATATCGACGAGCTGCGCCAGCAGATGAAGGATATGCAGGAGCGTCTCGAACGGATGTCGAAGAAGGACGAGTAGGCTTCTCAACGCGGACGCGCGAACGACCGATCGCCTTTGGCTCGTTACGTGCGCCGCCCTCCCGGCCAAGGCCGGAGCTTCCATGCCCGACCGCACCACGCATTGGCAGACCGTCTACGCCACCAAGGCCGAAAGCGAAGTCAGCTGGTTTCAGGACAGCCCTGCGATCTCGCTGGAGATGATTCGCGCTGCGACCCCTGACCGCAGCGCCGCTATCATCGACATCGGCGGCGGCGCCTCGCGACTGGCGGATGCCCTGCTGCACGAGGGGTATCGCAATCTCGCCGTGCTGGACCTCTCTGCCAATGCACTCGATGCAGCGAAGCAGCGAATCGGGCCCGCCGCCTCAGCGGTCGACTGGATCGTTGCCGATGCGACGACATGGCGGCCGGCGAGGACTTACGATGTCTGGCACGATCGCGCCGCGTTTCACTTCCTGACAGATCCACGCGATCGGGCCGCTTACGTCGAGCGTCTGCGAACGGCGGTTGCGCCGGGCGGACATGTCATCATCGCGACATTCGCTCCCGACGGACCGGAGAAATGCAGCGGCCTGCCGGTGCAGCGGCACGACAGCGCGAGCCTTTCAGGTGAGCTCGGGCCGGACTTCGAGCTGGTTGAGACGCGGAGCGAGAGGCATCAAACGCCCTGGCATTCGACGCAGGCATTCCAGTTCAGCCGGTTCCGGCGGCGCTCGTAAGCGCATACCGCACGCTCCATGTCATTGCGAGCGCTACGCCGCCAGCTTCACCGCATGCGCAAAATCCCAATAGAGTTTTCGCGCCTTGGCGTAGATCGGGCCCGGCTTCAGCTCGCGTGCGTCGATGCGGATCACCGGCGCGACCTTGGCGAAATTGCCGGTTGAAAAAATCTCGTCGGCGGCGAGGAAGTCCGCATAGCGCAGCGTCTTCTCGACCACGGTAACGCCGTCGCCGCGCAGCAGGCTGATGACGCGCTGGCGCGTGATGCCGTTGAGGAAGGTGCCGTTCGGTACCGGCGTGAAGACCACGCCGTCCTTCGCCATGAACACGTTGGAATTGCCGAACTCGGCGACATTGCCGAGCATGTCGAGCATCAGCGCATTCTGGAAACCGCGCGAGGCCGCTTCCGCGAGCGCGCGCGAATTGTTCGGATAGAGGCAAGCGGCCTTTGCATCGACCGGCGCGCATTCGGCCGTTGGCCGGCGGAACGGGGACAGCGTGATCGCGTTCCCGACCGGCTTCGGCATCGGCGCCTCGTAGATGCACAGGCACCAATTAGTGGTCTCGGGGTCGAACAGCACGCCGCCGCCCGAGCCGTTCTGAGCCCAGTACATCGGGCGAATATAGAGCTCGGCATTCGCAGCAAAGCGTGCAATACCTTCGTCGGCGAGCGAGAGCCAGGTGCCGGCATCGACCACCGGCTTCAGGCCAAAATTGATCGCGGACTGATTGGCGCGGGCGACGTGACGGTCGAGATCGGGGGCGACGCCTTCGAACGCGCGCGCACCGTCGAACACCACCGAGCCGAGCCAGGCCGCGTGGGTGCGCGGCCCCATGATCGGCACGTTGCCGTCGTGCCATTTGCCCTCGAAGAAGGTCCAGCTCGGCGAATATTCGATCGGCTTCTTGATCTCGGCCATATCAAGCCTCCCTTCAGATAGATCCGGGCACTATTGTCCGAATTTCTAAACGATTTGCTGCGGCGAAGCACCCCATCCCCCCTTCCGGAAGGCAAGACAAAGCCGCAAACAAACCGGCTATAATGTCGGGCAGTTCACGGAGTTTCCCATGCCGCTCGATCCGCTCGCAAAGCGCTTGTTGACCATGATGGCAGCCGCTGCGCCGCAGGCCCGCAGCCGGCCGAGTGTCGAGGCGCGCCGGCAATCGCTGGCGAAGCTGATGCAGTTTGCCCGCGCCGAGGCGCCTGACGTGACCGTGTCCGACGGCACGCTGCCCGGCCCCGGCGGCGAGCTGCCCTTTCGCCTCTATTCTCCCGCATCTGCCGGCGAAAGCGCTCCCGGCTTCGTGTTCTTTCACGGCGGCGGGCTCGTGGCCGGCAGCGTTGCGACGCATGACCGCATCGCGGCGGCGCTGGCGCACGCGACCGGCTGCCGTCTCGTTTCGGTCGACTATCGCCTGGCGCCCGAGCACAAGTACCCTGCCGCCGTCGACGACGCGATCGCGGCGACCGAATGGGTTGCGCGTGAAGCGCCCTCCCTCGGCATCGATGCCGAACGGCTGGTGGTCGGCGGCGATTCCGCCGGTGCCACGCTGGCCGCGATCGTGTGCCAGGAGGCAGCGCAGAGCGCCGGGCTCTCGATCGTCGCACAATGCCTGATCTGTCCGGTGCTGGATTTCGAGGAGACTTCACCCTCGCGCGAAGCCTTCGCGGAAGGGCATCTGATCGATCGCATCACCATCGAGGCCGACCTGTCCGACTACCTGCCCGAGGGTCTGGATGCCGCCGATCCCCGCATCTCACCCTTGCGCGCGACACGGCTCGCAGGCCTGCCGACCGCGATCATCCACACCGCCGAGTACGACCCGATGCGCGACGAGGGCAATGCCTATGCGCGCAAGCTGCTTGCCGCAGGCGTGGTGGTCGAGCACGTCTGCCATGACGGCATGGTCCACAATTTCCACGCCATGGGTGCGATCCTGCCGCAGGCACAGCTCGTGCTGTCGCAGATCGGCGAGCAGGTGCGGCGGGCGGTGGAAAGGTAACGCTCATCCTCGCCTCTCCCTTGCCGGAGGGTGTGCCGGTTTGGTCACGGCAGGGCAGCCACGCGCACCCATCGCGTTCCTCGCTGGGGATGCCGCTTGACCACACCCGCGAACACGTTCCATCTAGCAATCCTTGTCGTCACAGCGCGACGCGTCGGGTCTTCACTTGTCACATCACAGGCCGTTGCAGGTTATGGCTTGGCGCTCTGTCGCGGTGGGATTGCTTTGTCTGACGGTCCCGTCGGGCGCTGCCTATGCCGCGGATGAGGCGCCAGACACGCCGGCAAAGCCGGATGTCCCGAACATCTATCTCGATCTCCGCACGATCTATGCGACCATCCCGGCAGGCACGCTCGGGCTCGGCTTTGGCAACACCTCGCTCTCGGCCGCGTTCGAAGCCCTGGCGGCGCGACGGGGCACGACGCTGCCGAACGGGCTGCCGGTCGCGAAATCGATTGCGGTCGACCTGCCGCTGACCGTCGACGTCAGCGACCGCGTCTCGCTCTATGGCGGGGTGTCAGGCTCGACCACGGACCTCGGCGGCGGCTGGTCGGCCTTCGACATCACGAGCTGGAACATTGGCGTGCAGGCCGATCTTTACAAGCAGAACGGCGGCAGGATCCCGACCATCACGCTGCAATCCACCCTGACGCAATCGGTACCGAACGACCAGGGCATGACGAACTCGTTCAACAACATCCTGGAGTTCGACTACGCGCTCGACGAGGACGAGACGCGCGGCTGGCTTGCCGGCGTACAATACACCTACACCACGATCGCAAGCCCGTTCACCAGCATCCGGCCGAACACGATCCTTTATGCCGGCGGCTATTACCAATGGCCCAGCAACTGGAAGTTCACCGGGCGGCTCGGCATGCAGTCGTTCGGCGGCGCGCAGCTTGCGGGCCGGACGCTGGCGGAGTCCTTCACCCAGCCGATCCTGCGGCTCGACCTCGACCGCATGGACGACAACGACAACCGCCTGTTCGGCATCACCGCGCAGATCTCGTGGATGCCGAAGCCGGCCTATCAGGTGACGCTGCGTACGCCGCTTTACGCCGTGCGCAACTAATCCGGCACCGGCACGTCGAACGTGTTCAGCGTGACCGAGACCATGCAATAGACGCCGACCAGATAGGACAGCTCGGCCGCGCCGTGCTCGCCGAATTCCTTCACCGCGGCCCGATAGGTCAGCTCGGGCAGCACGCCGCCGTTCACCAACGCAGACGCCATGTCATAGGCGACCGCCTCCTGCTTGGTAAGATCGACCGGTCGCTGCCCGGCGACGATCGTCGCGAGCTTCTCGTCCGAGAGTCCGCGCTGCTCGGCGACCAGCACGTGAGCATAGAGCTCGTAGCCGGAGCGGAAATGCGAGCCCGTGACAAGGATCGCGACCTCGCGCACCGGCGCCGGCAGCAGCGGGTTCGAAGCGATCGCCTTGACCAGTTCCCATACCGGCTTGCCGAAGCGCGGCTCGCGGAGCCAGGGATTCCAGGGGCCGAGCAGCGCGCCGTCGTCGCGCATGTTCACGAAGCCCTTGAAGTGGTCCTTGATACCCGCTTGCATGTCGGCATAGAGCGGCTTCTGTTCGTCGGTCAGCTCTTTCGGATCGAGAATGGGAAGGCGCACGGAGGGTCTCCTCGTTGAGAAGACGGCAGGCTCGCTTGCGTGCGCGCGCATGGCAAGTGAAGTTGCTGTGACATCGGCGCCTTTTCGCCAATGGAAAAGGCGCGGCTACTGAGCCTTCGCGCTCATGGGCTCTGGGGATTGACGACGTCCTCGACCGCAAGCGCCAATGGCTGTGCGGTCTCGAGAAACGACTTCAAGGCCGCCTCGAACGGCGCCGGATCGAGACCGCGCGCGGCCAGCCATTCGGGCTCGTAATAGGTCTGCCGGTAACGCTCGCCGGAATCGCAGATCAGCGTCACCAGCGACCCGGTCCGGCCCGCCTCTCTCATCTCTGAGGCAAGCCGGCACAGCGCCAGGAAGTTGGTGCCCGTGGAGCCTCCGACCGCGCGCCGCAACCGCCGTGACAGCACGTTCATGGCCGCGACCGTCGCCGCATCCGGAATCTTCATCATGCGGTCGACCACGCCAGGCACGAAGGACGGCTCGCAGCGCGGCCGGCCGACGCCTTCGATCAACGAGGGGCGTTCGCAAACATGCGAGCGGTCCTGCGAGCGGAAGCAGTCGAAGAAGGCGGAATGCTCGACATCGGCGACGCACAGCCGCGTCGGATATTGGCGATAGCGCAAATAGCGGCCGATGGTGGCCGAGGTGCCGCCCGTGCCCGCCCCCATCACGATCCAGTCCGGAAGCGGACGCGGCTCGCCCTTCAGCTGCGTGAAGATAGACTCGGCGATGTTGTTGTTGCCGCGCCAGTCGGTGGCGCGCTCCGCGAAGGTGAACTGGTCCATGTAGTGACCGCCCAGCCGGGTGGCGAGCGCGGCGGCCTCCGCATAAAGTGCGCGGCCGTCGTCGATCAGGTGGCAATTGCCGCCATAATGCTCGATCGCGGCGATCTTCTCGGCCGAAGTCGTGCGCGGCATCACCGCATAGAAGGGCACGCCGATCATCTCCGCGAAATAGGCTTCCGACACCGCGGTCGAGCCGGACGATGCTTCCACGACGGGCGCGCCTTCGCGGATGTGGCCGTTGCACAGCGCATAGAGGAACAGCGAGCGCGCCAGCCGGTGCTTCAGGCTGCCGGTCGGATGCGTCGACTCATCTTTCAGATAGAGGTCGATGCCCGCCAGCGCCGGCACGATCAGGCGGATCAGATGGGTGTCGGCTGTGCGGCACTGGTCGGCTTCGATCGCCGCGATGGCGTTGTCGACCCAGCCGCGCCGGTAGCTGGGGGCAACGGGATCATGCTGGCGAAAGGGAAGCGGCTGCATCGGTCGAATCTCTCATGAGGCGCACCGCGCATCAATAGCGCTGGACTGCTGTTTGACGCGTTTTCATTACGCGAACCGGCTTCCACGTCGCTGGAAAACGCTCCACTCAGAACTCCAGCGGCGCATTGTCGACGACCTCTTTCATGACGAAGAAGGTGCGGGTCTGGCGGACGCCAGGCAGCGCGATCAGCTGCTCGCCATGGATGCGGTTGAAGTCCTCCATGTCGCCGACGCGGATCTTGAGGAAGTAATCGAAATCACCTGCGACGAGGTGGCAGTCGAGCACGAACTTCAGCTTCGCGATCGCCTGCTCGAAGATCGCAAAGCTCTCCGGGGTCGAGCGGTCGAGCACAACGCCGACCATCACCAGCGTGCCCTTCGCCACCTTCTTCGGTGCAACCATGGCGCGGACGGTGGCGATAAAGCCGTCCTCGAACAAGCGCTGGGTGCGGCGATGGCAGGTCGCCGGGCTGATCGCGACTGATACGGCCAGCTCGGCGTTGCTGAGCCGACCGTTATTCTGCAGCAATCTCAATATCTTGAGGTCGGTTCGGTCGAGCCGGGAGGCCATGAAAGGATCTTTCTAAAAAATGGTTTCTGTCGAAAGAATTCATAGCAAGGATGCTACTTGCTGCAATATATGGCACAACATCTGCTCGATATTTGAAAGCACCTTTTTGCGCCACGGTGCTAGCGACATCCCAGCCATAACACCAATCGGGATGACGCAATGAACCTGGATAAATTCGCACGCTATCCGCTCACCTTCGGACCGACGCCCATCGAGAAGCTGGAGCGGCTGTCGAAGCACCTCGGCGGCAATGTCGAGATCTACGCCAAGCGCGAGGACTGCAATTCCGGCCTCGCCTATGGCGGCAACAAGCTGCGCAAGCTCGAATACATCATCCCCGACGCGATCGCCTCCAACGCCGACACGCTGGTGTCGATCGGCGGCGTGCAGTCGAACCACACCCGCATGATCGCCGCCGTCGCCGCCAAGATCGGCATGAAGTGCCGCCTGGTGCAGGAAGCCTGGGTGCCGCACGAGGACGCCGTCTACGACCGCGTCGGCAACATCATGCTCTCGCGCATCATGGGCGCCGATGTGCGCCTGGTCGACGACGGCTTCGACATCGGCATCCGCAAAAGCTGGGAACAGGCCATCGAGGAAGTGAAGGCTGCGGGCGGCAAGCCCTACCCGATCCCGGCGGGCGCCTCCGTCCACAAATTCGGCGGCCTCGGCTATGTCGGCTTCGCCGAGGAAGTGCGCCGCCAAGAGAAGGAGCTCGGCTTCAAGTTCGACTACATCGTCGTCTGCACCGTCACCGGGTCGACCCATGCCGGCATGCTGGTCGGCTTCGCCGCGGACGGGCGGGCGCGCAAGGTGATCGGTATCGATGCCTCGTTCACGCCTGATCAGACCAAGGCACAGGTGCTCGAGATCGCGCAGAACACCGCCAAGCTGGTCGAGCTCGGCAAGGACCTCGTCGCCGACGACGTCGTGCTGGTCGAGGACTACGCCTATCCCGCCTATGGTGTCCCGTCCGAAGAGACCAAGGAAGCGATCCGCCTCACAGCGCGGCTCGAAGGCATGATCACCGACCCCGTCTACGAGGGCAAGTCGATGCAGGGCCTGATCGACCTGGTGCAGAAGAACCATTTCGAGAAGGGTGCGAAGATCCTCTACGCCCATCTCGGCGGCGCGCCGGCCCTCAACGGGTATGCGTACGCGTTCAGGAACGGTTGAGCTAGACACACGAAGACTGTCGTCCCGGGGCGCGACCAAGTCGCGACCCCCGGGACCACCGCTGCGCGGCACACTATCGCGTCCTGACGATCTGCAGCAGCTCCTCGCCGTAGTGCTCGAGCTTCTTGTCGCCAATTCCCGGCACGTTGCGCAACTCGTCCAGTGTGGTCGGCCAGGCGCGGACGATGCCGTCAATGGTGGCATCGTGCAGCACGACGTAGGCCGGCACCCCGCGCTCGCGCGCCACATCCGAGCGCCAGGACCGCAGCCGCGCACGCAATTCCGGATCGACATCGCCCTGCGGCGCATTCCCTGCCGGCGCGAGATCGCCGCGCCGGGATTTGGCGCGGCTCGCGCGGATACGGGTGCCCGGCGCCTCCTCCCGCAGCCACACCTCGGTCTCGCCTCGTAATACGCCGCGCGCGGACTCCGTCAGCTTCAGCGCGCCGAAGGCCTCGCTGTCGCTCTGCAAATGTCCCATCGCCACCAGCTGCCGCAGCACGGTGCGCCACTGCTTTTCATTGAGCTCGCGCCCGATGCCGAACACCGAGAGCTTGTCGTGGCCGAACTGCGTCACCTTCTCGGTCAGGCGTCCGATCAGCACGTCGATCAGGTGCATCGCGCCGAAGCGCTGGCCGGTGCGATAGACGCAGGACAGCAGCTTCTGCGCCAGCACCTTGCCGTCGCGCATCTTGGGCGGGGTCAGGCAATTGTCGCAATTGCCGCAATTCTCGATGGTCACGACCTCGCCGAAATAGGCCAGCAGCCGCTTTCGCCGGCACTGCGCCGTCTCTGCGAGCCCGACCAGAGCATCGAGCTTGCCGATCGAGACGCGCTTGAAATCCTCGGAGCCGGTGGATTCGTCGATCATGCGGCGCTGCTGCACGATGTCGGAGAGCCCATAGGCCATCCAGGCTGCGGACGGCTTACCGTCGCGCCCTGCCCGCCCGGTCTCCTGGTAATAGGCCTCGATGCTCTTGGGCAGATCGAGATGGGCAACGAAGCGCACGTCCGGCTTGTCAATGCCCATGCCGAAGGCGATGGTGGCGACGATCACGATACCGTCCTCGTTGAGGAAGCGGTCCTGATTTCGCGAGCGCACGCTGCTGTCGAGCCCGGCGTGATAGGGCAGCGCGGCGATGCCGGCATCGTCGAGCGCGGCGGCGACCTCCTCGACGCGGTTGCGCGACAGGCAATAGACCACACCGGCATCGCCTGCATGGCGCTCCCGGATGAACTCCTTCAGCTGCGACACCGCATTGCGCTTGTCGACGATCTCGTAGCGGATATTGGGACGGTCGAAGCTGGAGACGAATTGCGGGCTGTCTGTTAGCTGAAGCCGCTGGACGATCTCTTTCCGCGTCAATTCGTCGGCGGTCGCGGTCAGCGCGATGCGCGGCACGTCCGGAAACCGCTCGGCAATGACGGAGAGGCCGACATATTCAGGCCGGAAATCGTGCCCCCATTGCGAGACGCAATGCGCTTCATCGATCGCGAACAGTGCCACCCTGGCCTGCGCCAGCATCGACAGACAGCGTGGCGTCACCAGGCGCTCCGGCGCGACATAGAGCAGGTCGAGATCGCCCGCGATCAGGCGCCGTTCGATATCGGAGGCTTCCTGCAATGTCAGTGACGAGTTCAGCGCCGCGGCATTGACGCCGGCCTCGATCAATCCGGCGACCTGGTCGCGCATCAGCGCGATCAGGGGAGAAACCACGATACCGCAGCCTTCGCGCAACAGTGACGGCAATTGATAGCACAACGACTTGCCGCCGCCGGTCGGCATCAGCACCAGACAATTGCCGCCATTGGTGACATGCCGGATGATCTCGGCCTGGGCGCCGCGGAAACCCGGCAGGCCAAACACCGAATGCAGCACGGACAGCGCGTCCCGGCCATCGGCCGGCGCTGACAGCGGAGCGGTGGAAGGGGCGGACATGGCGGAGTTGGGGCTTCAAGAGATTCGTCGCAAGGCCAGTCGCATGACCGCGCGGGCGTGGCAAGCATATCTTCACCCTCCGCTCGTGGCGAGAGGTGAAAAGCTACGCGCCGATCCTGCGCAAGGCCTCGGCGACCGTCACGATCGGCATGCCACGCTGTTCCGCGGCCTTCAGGGCGTGACGCAGCAGAGCCGGCGTGCAGCCATAGGGGCTCGGGTGATCGATCACGTCATGGCCGTAGAAGATCAGCCAGCCACCACTTGCGACCGCCTCGTCCAAGTAGCGATCCACGCCCGCCGCGTCGATCTCGCAATTGACCAGGGGCGAGGCGCGCAGGAACTGGAGATCGATGACGTCGCTGTTGACGCCGGGAAGGATGCCACGCGCCGAGCGGAAGGTCTTGGCGAGCTGCGGTTTGCGCCAGACCGAGGCGAGGCCATAGGGATAGGCGAAATTCTCCAGCCGGATCGAGGAATCGATGCCGTGAAAATAGCTGCGGTTGCGTTCGATCTCACGCGCCATTGCACTCTCGTCGAGATCGACCGCGCGCAGATGCGAGAAGGTGTGGCAACCGATCTCGTGGCCGCCGCGATGCAGCCGGACGATCGCATCGTTCGACAGCCCGTGCCAGTGATCCCCTGGCTGGTCGATCAAACTGCCGGCGAGGTAGAACGTGCCGCGGCCGCCATGGTGTTCCAGCAGCGCAGCGCCCTCGTCTGCGGCGCTATCCGGAGCGTCATCGAAGGTGAAGCTCACCATCGGCACATGCGCCTGCAAACGGTGCGGCGCGGCGCGGAAATGCCGGGCCAGCCGATTGCTCAAGCGTCCGTTGAGGTCCGACAGCAAGGGTGCATTCCCTGTGATTCCACGTTTCTCTACTGAAACATTTGCACGTGGTCCGAGGCAAGCTTAACGCCTGGGTAATCCTAACGTGGAACCGGACGCTCCCATTTAACGCGCGAGCAGCGGAGCATCGGCATTCGCGCCAAGATATTGCAGCCAATTGCGGAAGAGCGCCGCGGCGGCGCTGCCGGCATCGATATCCGCGCGCAAGGTCAGTGCAGGCAGTTCGTTGGTGAGCGCCGGATGGCGCTGCTGTCTCGCCCGCCTCTCGAACCGCGCCAGTTTCTCCTCCGTCGCTGCGTCGAAATAACTCAGAGGCAGGGCTGGATAGGCCTCACGTTCGCGCGCGAGGTAACGGCCGATGTCGCGTAGATATTCGCGCTGAAGCGACAGCGCGTCATATTCGGGGTGCCCCTGGAAGAAGATGAAACGGCTGGCATATTGCCTGACGAAGATGTCGACCCCGGCCTGGGCCGACCGGGTCAACACCTCGTACCCGGCCCGAGAGAGATCGTCCTCCGCGACTTCGTTCAGGCGAGAATGCGAAATTTTGAGCGGCGCCGGCGCGTCACGCGTCAGCGGATCGCCGGTCACAGTCTCACAATCGAAGATGCCATGGCATTTGGTTGGCAGGCGCTGTCGTTCCACGCGGTCGAGATACAGCACCGCGGCGTGTGCGGCGAGGCACGACCAGATCGTCGAGCGGGTGTTGACCTTGGCCCAGTCGATCAACTCGGTGAGGTCACGCCAGTACGGCTCCTGATTGAGCTCGGGCGCGACCGGCTCGGCGCCGGTCACGATCAGCCCGTCAAATGTCTGGCGCCTGAGGTCGGAGAGATCGGAATATTCACTCTCGACATGCCACTTCGCTTCCGGCGAGCGCGTCACCGACGGCAGCGAGAAGCAATGGAAGCGGATGCGGCGATGCCCCGCGGCGGCCTGGAGCAGCTTCATGAACTGTCGTTCGGTCGCCTTCAGCGCCGTATCCGGCATGTTGTTGATCAGTCCGATGGTGAGCTCGGCGCCGCCGCGATCGCGCGCGAGATCGTCCTCGGCGGGCACCAGCGCCGGGCTTGCGATACCTTGATCCCTGGCGATCAAGACGTTCATCGGCCCGACTGCCTACTCCGCCGCCTGAAGGCGTGCGGCCGGACAGGCCTTTTCCAGCGCCTGATCGATATCCTCGATGATATCGGCCGCATGCTCGATCCCGATCGAAAGACGGATGGTCTCGGGAAGCACACCGGCCGTGCGCTGTTGCTCCGGCGACATCTGCCGGTGCGTGGTCGAGGCTGGATGGCAGGCCAGCGACTTGGCGTCGCCGATGTTGACGAGGCGCGTGATCAGCTTCAGCGCGTCATAGAAGGTTTTGCCGGCCTCCATCCCGCCCTTGATGCCGAAGGTGAACAGCGAGGAGGCGTTGCCGTTGAGATACTTTTGGACCAGCGGATAATAGGGGCTGTCCGGAAAGCCGGTGTAATTGACCCAGGCCACGCGCGGGTCCTTGCGGAGGAATTCGGCCACCTTGCGGGCGTTCTCGACGTGGCGCTCCATGCGCAGCGCCACCGTCTCGATGCCCTGGAGCAACAGGAACGCGTTGAACGGTGACAGCACCGATCCCATCGTGCGCTGATAGACGCTGCGCGCGCGCTCGATATAAGCCGTCCTGCCGAAACGCTCGGCATAGACGAGGCCGTGATAGGAGGCGTCCGGCTTGTTGTAGGCCGGGAAGCGGTCGGCGTGATTGGCCCAGGGGAAGTTGCCGGAATCGACGATGGCGCCGCCGAGCGTGGTGCCGTGACCGCCCAGGAACTTGGTCAGCGAATGCACGGCGATGTCGGCGCCGTAGTCGAACGGCTTGAGCAGGATCGGCGTTGCGACCGTATTGTCGACGATCAGCGGCACGCCATGCGCATGCGCGATCTTGGCCAGCGCCTCGATGTCGCAGACGTTGCCGGCGGGATTGCCGATGGTCTCGGCGAACACGGCGCGGGTATTCTCGTCGATCAGCCTCGCAATCGCGTCAGGCGCATCGCTCTCGGCGAATCGGCCGGTGATGCCCTGCCGCGGCAGGATGTGGGAGAGCAGCGTGTGCGTGGTGCCGTAGAGCTGCGGTACGGAGACGATATTGCCACCGTGGTCGGCGACATTGACGAAGGCGAAATGCAGCGCGGCCTGACCGGTGGCGACCGCAAGCGCGCCGACGCCGCCTTCGAGCTGGGCGATACGCTTCTCCAGCACGGCGCTGGTGGGATTGGCGATGCGGCTGTAGCGGAAGCCTTCGGCTTCGAGATTGAAGAGCGCTGCGCCGTGGTCGGCACTGTCGAAGGCGTAGGCGGCGGTCTGATAGATCGGCACGGCCACGGCGTGCGTGGTAGCTTCGGGTTCGTAGCCGGCGTGAATTGCGATCGTTTCGTTGCGCATCGTACCACCTCCGCGTGGGACGCGGGCCGCACTTATTGGCCTGTATGAGGCATGTGCGTTGTCCGCCGCCCCTGTGTTAGAGCCGGGTGGTAAAGCGGACAATAATTCGCTTAGAGATCGAGGAAGTAACCCTAATGGTTATTGGTGAATTGGCTAAAATCTAAGTCAATTTGGATTTACGATTGCACTGGCATCACCGGGAGGCCGGAGGACCCGGCTTCCCGGCCACGATATCGTAAGAGGCATCGCGCCGACGCGCGAGACCTCGAACGCCAGATCAAGCCATCATTTCCCAGAGCTGGTGAGCCAGTACGCCAGCGCGCTTTTCGATCGCGGCGGCAGCGTCCAGTGCGATATCCTCACGGTAGCGGCCTGCGATGAGCTGCACGCCGATCGGCTTGCCGTCGTGCACGGCCACCGGCACCACCGCGCCGGGCAGGCCCAGCACGTTGATCGCGGAGATGAAGCGGATTTCGCCCCAGAAGATTTCCTGCACACGCTCGGCGCTGACGGTGTCCTCGCGCGGCCCCGGTGTCGGCTTCACCGTTGTCGGCGCCAGCACCACCGGATAGTCCTCGAAGAACATTTGCCAGGCGCGGATATGGCCGTTGCGAGCGGCCGTCGCCTGCATCCAGGCCTTGAGGTCGAGAACATTGGCCTTGGTCTTCATCCCGCCCCACGCCTTGTGGAAGTCTTCGGACGTGACCTTCAGCATGCCCGCCTCCTGCATCACCATGGTCTCGTTGGTGATGATGTCGCACCAGGTCTGCCAGACGCCGTTGACGTCGGGCACCTCGACCTCGCTGACGCGATAGCCGGATCGCTCCAGATGGTCGGCGGCCTGGCGGAGTGCCGCGCTGACCGCCGGATCGACTTCCATGTCATCGGGTATCTTGGCCAGCGCGACCTTGATCGGCCCTTTCGGCTTCGGTCCGGTCAGGGGCGCCGGGACCCACCAGGGATCGCGGGGATCGCGCTGGCTCATCACCTCGAGCGCCAGACGAACGTCCGCGACATGACGGGCGAGCGGTCCCTGCGCCGACATCAGATGTGCCAGCATCGGCCGCTCCGCCGTTGCGCTTGCGTTGAAAGCGGGAATACGACCCTGCGTCGGCTTGATGGTGGCAACACCATTACAATGCGCCGGCCAGCGCAGCGAACCTCCGATGTCGTTGCCATGCGCGATGGTGCCGATGCCGGCGGCGACGGCTGAACCCGCGCCGCCCGAGGAGCCGCCGCAGGTGATGTCAGGATCCCAGGGATTGAGCGTCAGCCCATGCAGCGGATTGTCGGTGAAGCCGCGGAACGAGAATTCCGGCGTGTTAGTGAGGCCGATGACGATCGCACCCGCCTTCTTCAGATTGCGGACAACGGGCGAATCCGACGGCGCGATGAGATTCTTGTTGGCGGGAACGCCGTTGAAATTGGGCCGGCCCTCGTAGTCGACGTTCTCCTTGATGGTGATGGGGACGCCGTGGAGGAGACCGAGTTCGGCGCCTCGGGCGCGCTGCTTGTCGGCCCCATGCGCCGCCTTCAGGGCTTCCTCGCCGAGATCGACGACGACCGCATTCAGCCTCGGATTGACGGCATGCATCCGCTCCAGATGCGCCTCGACGGTTTCCACCGCAGAGATGGCGCCGGAGCGGATCGCCGCCGCAGTTTCGACTGCCGACCATTGCCAGGCCGGACCTCTGGGGCGGCGTGCAACGGCTGATTTACGAGACGGCGGCGTGGTCTTCTTTGTCACCTTGGCGGCAGCCCGCTTGCGGACTGGGCCTTTCTTGCTCGAGGTCTTCGCAACCTTCTTCGAAACGCTTTGCTTCTTCGTCGCCTTCTTTGCCACGTCCCCTCTCCTGAAATTGAGCGGCGAAAGTTACGAAGGACATGCGACCCTGTACAGGTGCGTTTCTGCATGGCGCGCTGGCGCAGCGTAGCTGCCGCACCGCCATCAGAAGCGATGCGCTAGGCGGCCTGCCTGAGTGCGAGTTTGGCAATCGCATCTCTCAAGACATTCACTCCCGCCCCCGGCCGCGTACCGTGCTCGGCAAGATGACGACGAAACGCGCGCGCCCCCGGCACAGCATGGAATGCACCCACGAAATGCCGCGTGATGGCATGCAGCCGCGTGCCGCGGGCAAGCTGCGCTTCGATATAGGGCATCATGGCCTCGAACGCGTCCTGCATCGTGGCGCACGGCGCCGCCTCACCGAAAATCTCGGAATCGACCGACAGCAGCCGCCACGGCTCCTGATAGGCGGCACGACCGAGCATGACTCCGTCGACATGGGCAAGATGCGCTTGCGCCTCGTCGAGCGTCAGAACGCCGCCGTTGATGATGATCGGAACGTCCGGCATCGCGCGCTTGAGCCGATAGACGCGGTCATAGTCCAGCGGTGGGATGTCGCGGTTCTCCTTGGGCGACAACCCGTTGAGCCAGGCTTTCCGGGCATGCACGATCAGCACATCGCAGCCGGTGGCGACCACCGCGCGCGCGAGCGTGTCGAGCGCGACTTCCGGGTCCTGGGCATCGATGCCGATGCGGCACTTGACGGTGACGGGAACGGCGACCGCGCGCTTCATCGCCTCGACGCACCTCGCCACGAGTTCCGGCTCCGCCATCAGGCACGCGCCGAAGCGGCCATCCTTCACGCGATCGGACGGACAGCCGACATTGAGGTTGATCTCGTCATAGCCGAACTCTTCGCCGATCCTTGCCGCCTTCGCCAGTTCACCGGGATCCGACCCGCCAAGCTGAAGCGCGACCGGATGCTCGATCGCGTCGAACCCAAGCAGACGCTCCCGGTCGCCATGAATGATGGCCCCTGTGGTCAACATTTCCGTGTAGAGCAGCGCCCGCCGTGACAGATGGCGGTGGAACACCCGGCAATGCCGGTCGGTCCAATCCATCATCGGAGCCACGGAAAAGCGATACGGCAAGGTTTGCAATCTTACGGCCTGATTTTGAGCTAGGAAAATATGTTTCCGGCCACCGGGATACCTCGCAGACCACCCAAATTCAACCCGGCGTGCCGCTCACGCGCCTCGCCCTTCTGGTCGGCGTGGGCACGTTGACACCGCAACGCGGGTGCTGTTGAACGCCGTCATGGGCAGACCAAACACCCGCGCGCTGGAACGACAAGCCAGAGATGTGGCCGCATTGATGCGCATGTTCGCCAACGAACATCGCCTGCTCATCGTCTGCAAGCTGGTCGAATATGGCGAAGCAAATGCCGGGGCGCTCGCCGAGGAGGTGGGCCTATCCGCCTCGGCACTGTCGCAACACCTCGCCAAACTGAAGGCGGAGGGTATCGTCGCCGCCCGGCGCGACAGTCAAACGGTGTGGTACCGCATCGCCGACCGTCGGGTCGAAGAGCTGGTTTCGACCCTGCACCGGCTGTTCTGCGGACCTCGCAAACGATAGCCTTCCGCCCGCTGAGCGGGAGGCGTCGTTCAGCTAACTAGCTGCGCGTCTGCCTGGCTTCCCTGGACTCGACCCACCAGAAGAACAGCGCAGCGCCGACTGCCAGCGCGGCGAACCAGGCGATATCGGGGATGTTCGTCACGTCCGGAAGGCGAACCTTGCCCAATGCCCAGACATTGAGCACGTGGGCCTTCAACCAGTCGAAGCTCAGCGCATAGAGGATTGCGCCGGCGATCATACCGAGCGCACCGACCAGGGCATGGACACTGCCGGTTGCGATGGCACCAAGCGCCGTTCCCGGACAGTAGCCGTAGACCACCATGCCGACGCCGAACAGCGCGGCACCAAGCGCGACCGCCAGCAAATTGGCATCCTTGACGTAGTACTTCGTGTTGCCGGTATCGACGAGCAGCAGCACGCCGATGCCGCCGACCACGATCGCGGTGCCCATCACCTTCAGCACGGTGAAGTCGCGCAGACGAAACTGATTCTCGATCACGTTGCAGCTCGTCACCTTGCCACGCTGCAGCAGGAAGCCGAAGGCTGCGCCCATCACGAGCGGGCCGAGGATCGTCATCATAGCGGTCATCTCTGTTTCTCCTCTCAGCGCTTGCGGAACATGAGCGCGGAAATACCGAGCCCGGTGGCGAACATCACTGCGAGGAACAGCCAGCTCGACACCGCGAGCTGCAACCCGCCGGAGATGCCGTGTCCGCTGGTGCAGCCGCCGGCGAGGCGTGCGCCGTACATGATCACGGCGCCACCGAGGAATGCGCCGACAAAGCGCTTGGCGATCGATGGTCCGAACCGCTCCTTCCAGACCTCCGGCACGAGCTCCAGCCGCCACGTGCCCGACATCACCGCGGCAATGAACGCCCCTGCGGGAAGGCCTACGAGGAACCAGACGCCGTAGTCCCACTTCAGCGGCATGCTCTTCCAGTAGGAGTTCTGGGCAACCGCCTCCGGGCCAATGACCGGGGCTGCGAACAGTGAAGCGATGCGCGAATAGGCGGTGGTAACGCCCAGCGGATCGCCGAACACCGCAAAAGCGATCCAGCTCAGAAGTCCGATACCGGCGCCGACGAGATAGGGCGACCAGTCGATCCGCGCGGTACGCGGAGCTTCGCGAACATAGCTTTCCGTCATGGTGGTCATGTGCGTTTTCCCCGACAGCGGCCCGCGCCGCGCTCTCACGGCACGATCGACCGGCAACGAAAATCATATTCAAAAATTGTAATTTAGTAAATTCTAAAGTACGGCGTCAGCACTCGAGGCGGTCGGACTCGCCTGCTGCGGCTGCGGCATGCCGCCGCGGTCGACGAGCAGATCGGTGAGGCCCGCCCCCAACCACATCCCGCCGAGCACGATCCAGGCGGTCAGCGCGAACACCGAGGCACCGGTCACCCCCGCGCCGACCGCGCAGCCGCCCGCAAGCATGGCGCCAAATCCCATCAGCACCGCGCCGAGCAGATAGCGGCGCATGCCCAGCCCGTCCGAAAATCCTTCCAGTTTCAGCTCATGCGCGCTTGTCGCGGCAACGAACGAGCCGAGGAACACGCCGGGAATGATGCCGAGATCGAAGCCGAGCCGGAGTTGCGAGCTGTTCAGGACCAGCATCAGCAATTCGGCCGACGGGCCGCTGAAGGTGAGACTCTTCAGCGGCACCGGGGCGAAGGAAGCCTGCGCGAGTTGATAGGTGAAGAACCAGCCGGCGACGACGGCCAGGCCAGTGGCCAGCGCGGCGAGGATCAGCCGGCGCCGCAACTGACTGCGAAAAGCGAAGACGAGCCCCGCGAACAGCCATAGTCCGCCAAAGGCGAGCTTCTCGAGCGTGCCACCGCCGAACACCGCCATGATATCGCGCGACGGGCCGCCATCGACCAACCAGAGATTGGTCACCCACTCGCGCGCCGGTGACAACAGGCCGCGATACGAAGCCTGCGCAGTGACCGCGAACACCAGACCCGACAGGAGCGCCCTGAGATTGCCGTTGGCCGAGAGCACGAGCAGCCGGCTGGCGCAGCCGCGAGCGAGGATCATGCCGCAGCCGAACATCACGCCGCCGACCAGCGCGCCCGAGATGCTGCCCTGCTGCGCGAGCTGGCGCGCCTCGGACACGTCGAGCCAACCGACCGCAACCAGCGCCTGTGTGCCCACGAGCGCCGCGGCAAAAGTCAGGAGCCAGACCGCCAGGCGCGGTCCGCCCTCACCGCGGGAGAATTCGACGGCAGCGGCGCGCAGGCAGAAGCGGCTGCGCTGGGCGAAGAATCCGAACAGGCCGCCGACCAGGAGGCCGCTCAGCCATGACGACAGGTCTTCCCCCACGAAATCGATGAGTGTCGTCAGCACGGCCGCCTCGGTAGTCCCTAAAGGTCTGCCAGTCTACCGCCCACCACGGCGGCGCCCTATGAGCCAAATCAACTCTCGGACGGCGTCAGGGGCGGAGATAGGCATATCCCTGCTGCTGCAGCTCGGCGAGCCGCACCACGCCGCCCTTCTCGGCCACCACGAAGCCGGGCGTGAGGTCGTCGAGCTTGACGCCCTGCGCCTTCATCGTGTTGGCGCAGGCATCAAATCCGACGCCGGCATCGACGAGCTTTGTCATCATCGCAACGGTGTGATCCTCGGCGGCGAGCGCGTGAAAGGCGCGCAGCGCCGGCCCATGCACGACGAGCCTGATGTCGGCCTTGCCCGGTCCACCGACGCCGTCGACATGATTCTGGAGGTTACCCAGAACGAAGACGACACGGTCGGCGTCGGCGAGGTGGTAGACGACGCGCTGCCGCGCGGGCGTTTCCGTCGCTGCAGACGCCTCGCGCATGCCAAGAGCGCCAAATAGTCCGGCAAGGCTGGCGCGAAGCATGGATCGGCGCTGCATGGTCCCTCCTATCGTGTCTGCTTGATGAATTCAGCGATGCGATCGGCGACGTCTTCCGCGAAGAGGTCGCGGAAGAAATGATCGGCACCGTCGATCTTGTCGAGTTGTACCCGGCCGCCGCTCGAATCGGCAAGCGGAGCGAAGGACGCAATCACATCGGGAACGACCGTATCCTTGGTGGCGGCGAGCACCAGCACCGGCAGCTTCATGCGCGACACCAGCGCTGCGGTGTCCTGGCTGGGATCGGCGGCATAGAAGGACGTGAAGGCGCGCGCGGTCACCACGGCGTTGCGGCAATAGATGAAGCCGGGCACGTCCATCCATTCTCCGCCGCGGCCCGCTGCGACGGCCTTCGTTGCCTGCTCCAGCAACGGCTCGAGCGGCTTACCATAAGTCCGCGCATAGGAGGCGCGCAAATCGCCCTCCGCCTTTGCGGTGACCGGCGCCAGGAGCACCGCGCCAACCACCGACGGGGCTTCGCCCGCCGCGAGATAGCGCGCAACCTGGTTGCCGCCGCGAGAATGGCCGAACGTGAAGACGAGCCGCGACATCCCCTTGGCCCTGTTCACCCAGGCAGCGATCTCCGCATCCGCCTCGGCAGCGACGTAGTCGTGCCGCACGGCGCAGTCATACATTCCCTTGCGCCGGTCGAGCCCAAGCGACAGCGTATGGGCGAGCGAGGCGATGCCGCGCTGTTCCAGCGCCTTGGCAACGCCCTGGATGACTTCCATGTCCTTGTGGGCGAGCGTGCCGTGGGTCATCACGATGAGCGGCGTGTCGGGTCCCATCGACGCTGGCGTGCGCAGCGTCGCGAGTGCCGTCCGGCCGTTGATCGACAGTTCGAGCTCCTGCTCGGTGGCGCCGGCAGGCACCGCCAGCGCGAGCAACACAGCCATTCCCATCAACCATCGCATCGGCGGGCCCCCTCCTCAGGGACGGACGATCGTCCAGTTCTTTTCCGCCAGATTCATCAGCGCGGCAACCCCGACCTGGGTGACGCTGATGCCCTCGATCAGCGGCGGTCGCGTGCCCTCCTTCGCCGCCAGTGTCTCCAGCGTGTTGCCGCAGGCGACGAAACTCACATTGGGCATCGATTTCAGAAAATTCAACAGGCGCTCCTTCACCGGCGAGCGGTCATCGAGGAGCATGTCGAGGCCGCCATTGAAAGCGACGACCACGATCTCGACGTCCTCGCCCTGCCCCGAATAGTGCCGCGAGACGTTGGCCGCAACATCGAGGACCGCGCGCATCTTGACCGGGTCGTCGTCGCTGATCTGCAGCGCGAGCCGGTGCGGCTCGGCCGCCCGGGACGAAGCCGGAAAGGTTGCGATGAGCAAGCCGGCGGCAAACGCCGCGCATAGTGCCGTACGGCGGCTTGCTTCGATCCTCACTCCACGCCTCTTGGCTTCCCATCCTTGCCGTCTTCAGGCGTCACGTCGATAACGGCGGCGCGCCCGGTGATCTTCACCGGCGCGACGCAATCCTTCATGCAAGGGTCCTTCTGCCAGAAGGACTTCTCGCTGGTGGCGCGGTCGTCCATCACAAAGCCTTGCTCGTTCGGCATCTTGATCGTGGCAAGGTTCTTGTTGGTCAACTCGAAATTCTGGTCGGCGACGACGTCGTTCAGGTACAAGACGTAGGCGACCAGCGCGTAGTATTCGTTGACGGAAAACGACTCCGCATTGCCGTAGGGCATGGCGTGACGGACGTAGTCGAACACGGTGGACGCATAGGGCCAGTACGAGCCCACCGTCTTGACCGGATTGTCTGAGGTCAGCGAGCCCTTGCCGCCGGCCAGCACCGGCCAGCGGCCGTTGCCCTCGCCGAACTCGCCATGGCAGGTCGAGCAATTGTCCATGAACAGTTTTTCGCCCTGCGCAACTGTGCCCTTGCCCTCCGGCAGGCCCTGGCCGTCGGGCCGCACGTCGATATCCCAGCCGCGGATCTCGTCCGCGGTCGGTGCGCGCCCGATGTTGTAGCGCGGCCCGCCCTTGGCGTCCGCCTTCTGTTGCGCGAGCGCCGGCGCGCTCAGCCCGCAAGCGAGCAGCGCAGCTGCAATGAACTTAAGCGACTTCGACATTCTCGACCTCACCATTGGCCTGCACGTGCCAGGTCTGGATGCCATTGTTGTGATAGATGGAGTTGACGCCGCGAATCTTGCGCAGCTCGGCCTTGCTCGGCTGCACGTATCCGGTTTCGTCCTGCACACGCGATTGCAGCAGCAGCGGCTCGCCGTTCCAGTCGAACTCGTAGTAGAAGCGCGTCAGCGCCTTGTCGAGCACGGGACCATCGATCCGCGCCGGCCACCAGTTGCGGCCGCCGTCGAGCGACACGTCGACGCGCTTCACCTTGCCGTTGCCGCTCCAGGCGAGACCCGACACGATGGTGAAGCCCTTGCCGTGCTTGATCGGCGCCTGCGGGCTGGGGTTCGTGATCACCGACTTGGCGTCCATCGACCAGGTGAACCGGCGTGCCTTGCCGTTCGGCAGCAGGTCCGTGTATTTCGACGTCTCCTCGCGGGTATGCCAGGGCTGGTCGCCGACCTTGATGCGGCGCAGCCACTTGACCCAGAGATTGCCCTGCCAGCCCGGCACCACGAGCCGCATCGGGTAGCCCTGCTCGGGATAGAGCGCCTCGCCATTCATTTTGTAGGCGATGATGCAGTCGTCGAGCGCCTTCTCGATCGGCAGGCTGCGATCCATCGCCGCCGCATCGGCGCCCTCGACCAGCAGCCACTTGCCGTTGGTCTTGACGCCGGCCTCTTCCAGCAGCGTGCGCAGCGACACGCCGGTGTACTGCACGCAGTGGATCATGCCGTGGGTGAACTGGCAGCCATTGAGCTGCGCGCCGCGCCACTCCATGCCCGAATTCGCCGCGCACTCCATGAAGTGGATGCGGTTGACGCGCGGATAGCGCTTCAGCTCCTCCAGCGTCAAAATCAGCGGACGCTCGACCATCCCGTGGATCATCAGGCGATGATCGGCCGGATCGATCTCGGCGATCCCGCCGTGGTGCCGCTCGAAGCAGAGCCCGTTCGGGGTGATGATGCCTTCGAGCTCATGCAGCGGGGTGAAGCTCACCGAGGATTCGCGCGAGGCGGTCAGCCATTCGACGTCGCGCCGGACGACGTCCTTCTCGAACTTCGAGGGCTTGCCATAGGGGCGCACGGCGACGCCTTCGCCGAGTGCCTTGGTCCATTCGGGGACATTGGGGGGCTGGTTGGCCGGATTGCCGGCGCCGGCAAGAGCGGGCTTGGCGAGCACCGATGCGGCAACACCGGCCCCAGCGGCCAGGAAGTTGCGACGGGATTGCCGGGGACTGTCCATCTTCGACATCGCTTCTTACGCTCCGGTGACTTTGACGGCTCTGTTGGGTTCGAGGCGAACCACCTTCTGTCGGGTCAGATAATTGCCGACGACCTCCCAGATTGGCGGCCCTTCCGTTCCTTCGTTGACGCTGGCCCAGCCGGCGACCTGATATTCCCTGGCGGGGTCGATCGGCGCGCCGGTCTTGAGCATCTGCATGTCCGAGATGCGGCTGCCTTGCGGCTTCGTGACATCGATCGCATAGGACAGGCCGCCGATCCGCACCATGTCGCCGCCCTGCTGATAATAGGGATCGACGTTGAAGAGATTGTCGGCGACGTCCTCGACGATCTCCTTCAATCGCGCACCCGTCATGCCCATGCGGTAGACTGCGGGATAGGTGATCGCGGTTGCGTTGGTGACGTCCTCGAAGGTGATGTCCTGGCCCGGCAGCACGCTGGTGCCCCAGCGGAAGCCCGGCGACAGCGCGATCTCGGCATCCCGCTCCTGCATCAGCGCCTGGCAGATCAGATCATCGAACGTGCCGTTGAAATTGCCGCGCCGGTACAGCAGCGACTCCGTCTTGCCGAGCACCTTTGACAGCTCCGACGCGAAGGGCTTGCGCACCTCGGCGATCTTGGCCGCCATCTCCGCATCCGCCCTGATCACGTCGGAAAACAGCGGAATGAGCTTGTACCGGAAAGCCTTGACCTCGCCGTCGCGGACGTCGAGATCGAGCCGCGAGACGAACTTGCCGGACGAGCCCGATGCGATCAGCAGGGTCTTACCGACCTTGACCGCCTCCGGCAGCGCGTCATGGGTGTGACCGGTCAGGATGACATCGATGCCCTTGACCCGGTTTGCGAGCTTGCGATCGACGTCGAAGCCATTGTGCGAGAGCAGCACGACGAGCTGCGCGCCGCTCTTGCGAGCCTTGTCGACCTGCGCCTGGACATCCTCCTCGCGCACGCCAAACGACCAGTTCGGAATCATCCAGCGCGGATTGGCGACCGGCGTATAGGGGAAGGCCTGGCCGAGCACCGCGATCTTGACGCCCCCGCGCTCGATCATGGTCGAGGCATCGAACGCCGCCTCGTTCCATTCGGTGTCGCGGATGTTGAGGCCGAGAAACGGGAAGCCGAGTCCCTCGATCGCCTGCTTGACGCGCTCGGTGCCGTAAGTGAACTCCCAATGGCCGGTCATGGCGTCGGGCTTGAGCAGCGCCATGCAGTCGATCATGTCCTGGCCGCGCGTCTTCAGCGATGACCACGAACCCTGCCAGGTATCCCCGCCGTCGAGCAGCGCGACCTTGTCGCCGCGCTCGGCGCGGATCGCCTTGATCACGGTGGCGGCACGATCGAGACCGCCGATCCGGCCGTAGCTCTTGGCCAGCGCCTCGAAATCCTCCGACGTCAGGGCGTAGGCCGCCGACGAGCCCGGGGCGATACCGAAGCGCGCGAGGAATTCCTTTCCGGTGACGTGCGGCGGCAGCCCCTTCGCTTCGCCGACGCCGAGATTGGTCGACGGTTCGCGGAAATAGAGCGGCATGAGCTGACCGTGAATGTCGGTCACATGCACCAGCGTGACGTTGCCGAGCGGCTCGAACGCCAGCAATTCCTTCTCGGTCAGGCGCTGCTGGGCAACCGCCCGGGCCAGGCCGGAGCCGACACCGGCCGAGAGTGCCGCCGTTGCCGCAGCCACCTGGATGAATTCGCGCCGTGAGATCATGCGAAATACTCCTGCAAGCTCATCGCTTCAGTTGCGCACTGAGGGGGTCTCGACCGGCAATCCGATCCCCCGCCAGGCGACGTAGAGCTCGAGCGCAAGGAACTCGTCCGACAAGGGCTTGAACGGCTCGGCGCGCACGTCGAACATGCAACCCTCAAACCGCTCGTGCAGCGGCACCAGGCGCTGGTCGCGCAGCCGGTAGGTCGGAAAGCCGTTGGTCTGGCCCTGGCTTAGAAAATCCGCGCGCATGAACTTGCCGTTGTTGCGCTCGTGACAGGAGGCGCAGGCGAGATCGAGCTGGCCGAACCGCGTGTAGTAGATCTGCTTGCCGCGCTCGAACCATGGCGACATCGGGCCGACGGCCTTCACCGTCACCGGCATGCCGTGCGACTGATAGCGCACGAACGTCGTCATGTCGGTCAGTTCCTGGGATTTGAATTTCCAGGGCTCCGCCTTCATGTGCTCGGTGCGGCAGATGTTGATGCGCTGTTCGAGATTGACCGGCTTCTTCAGCTTGTCGTCCCATTTCGGCATGGCGGCGCCGACGCCCTTCATGCTGGTCTCGGCCTCGCCATGGCAGCTCATGCAGGACTTGCCCTCACTACCCTCGGCTTTCTTCCAGACGTCGGCGGCTCGCTCGACGGCCAGAAAGCCCGGATTTTCGAGGTCGTCGTCCTGTAGCGCACGGGTCTCCTTACTGCGGAATTCGTAGCCGGAGATGATGGTCTTGAACACGTGCCCGGGCGGCGCCGGGATGCCCTTGCGTTCGGCTTCCTGCGCGGAGGCGCAGGTCGCGACCGACGCGAACACGACGGCCGCGGCAGCGAGCCCAACATATCGTTGCAGCATCCGTCCCTCCCTCGAAGCGCCGCGCGCATCAGGCCTTGAGCGCAATCTTCTCTTCGGCTGCGATCACCGTGCCGTCGTCGTCGGTCCAGGAGAACTTGAACGTCCCGGCCTCGTCCACCTTGGCATCGAACTGGATGTAGGGATTGGCCGAGATCGCCGGCTCCAGCGCGCAGGAGAAAACGGGTTTGCCGTTGAACTCGCAGGCGAACTTGTTGATGATCTTGCGCGGAATGGTCTTGCCCTGCGCGTCCTTGCGCTGGCCGGATTCCATGACGTGCGAAACCAGGGTCTTGATCTGGATGACCTCGCCCTTGGCCGCTTCCTTCGGAAGCTTGATGCGCGGTTTGTCTGCCATCTTCTCTCTCCTGAGCCCTTAGCCGCCGCAGCCGCCGATGGTGACCTTCACGGTCTTCTGCTCCGTGAACAGCGATCCGTCGCTCATCTTCGCGATCGCCACCACGTTCTGCGTGGTCGCGAGCCGGATGCGGATCGATGCTTCCGCCTTGCCCGACAGCGGCGTGAACGACAGCGTCGCGACGCCCGCATTCGGGTTGCCGTCCGCGATGATCATGACGTCCTTGACGTAGGACTCCGCGGTCATCGGGCTCTCGATGTTGATCGACAGCGGCACAGTGTTGCCGTTCTCCGCGATCTCGGGCAGATCGAGCGAGATCTTGCCCTTGGCAGGCGTCTTGCCGCCGGTGAACTTCTCGATCCACTTCGCCGCATCGTTCGTCACTTCGGCATCGGCCGCCATGGGCATCAGGGTCAGCATGACGAAGCCGCCCCCGAGCGCAAATGCCTGCCGTCGATTGATGGCTTTCATTCCTGATCCTCCTCGCCGTCAGTTCAGCGTCTTGAGAAAAGCGATGACATCCTCGACCTGCGAGGCCGTCAGAATGGATTTGCCGACGAACTCCGGGCGCACCCGGCTCAAGCCGTCGTTCTTGAAGAACGCCGGCATGACCGTATCGGTGAAGATGCGCTTGGGGTCGGCGACGATGAGGCGCAGTTGCGCCTCGCTGTAGCGGCCGGCGACGCCGTCGAGCGACGGACCAAACTCGCCGTGGAATTCCTCGGATTTCAGGCTGGTGACCTGGTGGCAGGCGAGGCAATTGCCGAGCGTGCGGGTCAGGAACACCTTCCTGCCGGCGTCGGCATTGCCGGGCGAACCGGTCAGGGATTTCGGCAGGGAATCGTTGACGACGTCGAGCTTGATCGGCTCCTGCGCGTACGCGCTTCCGGCCATCAGACATAAAGCAAACGCAGCAGCAAGCGAGCGCCGCATGTTTCCTACCCTTGATGGCGAGGTGACGCCCGCCTCGTTGACGACGGACCCAACGACCCGTCACATTCATTTATTATGATATGTTGATGTATTCGATGTCGTCAAGATAAATCTGCAGGCCACGCTGGACTAGCCGCTGGCGGCGAGGAAATCCTTGAACGAGCCGCGCTCATAGGCGCGCTCCCGCACGAAACGGAACATCGCCAGAAAATGCTGCGGCTTCAGGTAGCCGGGCGCTCGCGCGACTTCCCGCGCCATCGAATCCTTCGCCTCGATGCCGCTGGGCGACGGCGGAAAGAATTGGAACGTCGGGGTGAACCTGATCCCGTATTTCTGGGCAAGGTCCTTCTCGGACAGCTCCTGACGATCGAAATCCGTAACCTTACGGGACCCGATCAGGTTGAGCTGGAGCACTTCGAAATTGTCGCGGATGTAGTTCGCAATGCCGGCATCGGCGAAATTCACCAGATGCGTTTCGCGGCAATAGGGACAACCGCGCAGCTCCCACATGATGACGAGGCGCTTGCCGTTGGCGGCAGCGCTCTCGAGGTCCTCGCGCAGGTCGAGGAAGCTCTGCAGGAACCAGGGCTCGTGATAGAGGCCGTCATCTCCCAGCGCGGGCTCGGCCACGGCCACACCGCGGCCCGCGGCCAGGGCGGCGCTAGAGGCCAATGCCAGAAAACCACGACGCGTCGACCTGCTGAGAGACATCGGGAATTTCAGCCTTCGAGGATGTTGCGAGTTGCGCCAGATTTATTATGATATTCGAATACAGGAATATGACAAGGATTTCCGATCTTGCGCTGCATCATCGCGCTTTTGGCGTTGCTGGCCTGGAGCACGCTCGCGTTGGGCGCCGAGAGCGACGGCGCGAAGGATTTCGCGTCGGCGATGGAGCCTGTCATGGCCAATCTGCGCACGGCCGCGAGCTACGCGCGAACCGGAAACACCGCATTGGCGCAGATGGAGACCGAGGAGGCGGTGACAGCCTGGAAGCGGCTCGAGACAAATGCATCGAGTTTCCCGTCGCCTCACACGGCGGCACCCCTGACGGAATTTCTCAGCCGGGGCGGCGAGCGGCTTGGAGCCGTCGCGCACGCACTGGACAGCGGAGACAATGTCGCCGCCGGCCGCGAGCTGCAACTGCTCCGCCAATCATTCCATCAGCTTCGACGCCAGTCCGGCCTCTACGATCTCGGCGACTGCGTCTTCGAGATCGCGCCCGCCATGGAAAAGTTGCGCATCGCAGCCACTCGGTTCGGCGAGCAGCCCGCACCTGCACACGCCGGGGATACCGTCGCCGCGGCAGGTGTACTGCGCGATCGTCTGCAGCGTTGCAACGATTGGGCGCGGGCGGACATCGCTGAGAGAAACGAGTTCCGGCGGCTGATCGACGGCGCGATCGCCAGCAGCAGCGAGATCGCTCATGCGGCGATGGCGGGTGACGGACCGCTCGTGCATCGTTATCTGATCGAGCTGCAATCTTACGCTCAACTGCTGGATTTCCGTTTCGGCTAGATCAACCGATGCTGGTCAGCGCCGGGAAATGCTCCAGCAGCCATTCCGAGACCATAGGCATGAGCCCGGTCAGGAACATCAATCCCGTCGCGACCAGAAAGGCGCCCATTGTCCTCTCGATCATGCCCAAATGCCGGCGCACGCGGCCGAGCGCTCCGATGAAGCGGCCGGTGAAGGCGGCGGCGACAAGAAAGGGAATGCCAGTGCCGACCGAATAGGCAAGCAGCAAGAGAGCCCCTCTCGCGGTGGTGTCCTCGGACCCCGCCATGAGCAGGACTGCGGCGAGGATGGGCCCGGCGCAGGGCGTCCAGCCGAACGCGAACGCCAGCCCCATGACGAAGGCGCCCGCAACGCCGGCCGGCCGGCTCTCGATCTGCAGCGTGGCGCTGCGATAGAGCAGCGGAATCCTGAGCACGCCGAGAAAATGCAGGCCCATCACGACGATCAGGACGCCTGCGACGATACCGAGTGTCGAAAGATGAGCAGAGACGAAATGTCCCGCAATCGATGCCGTCGAGCCCAGCGCGGCGAAAACCAGGGAAAAGCCGGCCACGAAGGCAAGCGCCGAAGCCAGGATGCGCGGCCGCAGTTCGGGCCGACCATCCGAGAGATCCGTGACGGAGACGCCGGCCATGTAGCAGAGGAACGGCGGAACGAGCGGCAGGATGCAGGGCGACAGAAACGACAACAGGCCTGCCACAAAGGCCGCACCAAGCGTGACGTCCAAGTTCATTTGCATCCATCCCTAGCACATATACGAATTTAATGATATAAAGAGCTAGGAAAGTCCAGAAGGTCCATTACGCAGGATGAGCCGCATCGTCGGATTGCTCGTGATCGTTATAATGCTCGCGCTGCCCGCGGCGCGGTCGCACGCCGCCGAACTCGTCATGTTCGAACGAGCCGGCTGCGTGTGGTGCGCGCGCTTCGACGCCGAGATCGCGCCGATCTACGGCAGGACGGAGGAGGGTCAGGCCGCGCCGCTGCGCCGTGTCGACCTCAACCGTCCCCTGCCCGCCGATCTCTCCGGGATCGATCCGGGTGCCTTCACGCCGAGCTTCGTCGTGCTACAAGAGGGCCGGGAGATCGGCCGCATCCGCGGCTATCCGGGGGATGCCTTCTTCTTCGGCCTGCTGAACCGGATCCTGACCAGTTCCGGATCGACGCCCGGCAGGTCGTGACCAAAGGATGTCGTTAGGGAAATTGACGCGATGCCGTTGCCAAAGCTGAAGGAGATCGAGGGATCCGCCGAACTCGAGCAGATGATCGAGAAGGCGCGCGAGGCGAGCGACATGCTGAAGGCGCTGTCGCATGAATCCCGGTTGCTGCTGCTTTGCATCCTCGCCGAGGGCGAGAAGTCGGTGACCGAGCTCGAGCAGTTCCTCGGCGAGCGGCAGTCGACCGTCTCCCAGCAGCTCGCGCGCCTCCGGCTCGACCGGCTCGTCACCACGCGCCGCGACGGCAAGACGATCTACTACAGCCTCGCCAGCGAGGACGTCCGCAAGATTTTGACTGCTGTCTACGACGTGTTCTGCGAGCCGGTGCGCCGCCGGCGCCGGTAATTCTCCGCGCTGGCTTTCGGTGGCCTTCCGGCGCAGACTACCCGAAGCGAAGAGCAAACATCTCCGGGAGGAATGCTGAATCCGTCGACCATAGCATTCGCATGCGGGCTTGCCGCCGGGGCCGTGCTCGGTGTCGCCGGCCGCGCAGGGCGATTTTGCACATTGGCGATGCTGGAGGACGCGTTTTTCGGGTCGGATTTGCGCCGGCTGAAGTCCTTTGCGCTGGCCGCGGCCGTGGCGCTGCTTGCGACCCAGGCTCTTGCTGAATTCGGCGTCGTCGATCTGTCGCGGTCGATCTATTTGACGTCGTCGATCGGACTCGGCGGCGCGATCATCGGCGGGCTGATGTTCGGCATCGGTATGGCCCTGGTCGGCACCTGCGGTTTCGGCACGCTGGTTCGCGTCGGCGGCGGCGACTTGCGAGCCATCGTGGTCTTTCTCGTGCTCGGCCTCTCTGCGCTCGCGACCATGCGAGGCATCACGGGGATGCTGCGCGTGATGCTGATCGAACCGTTGTCGCTGCAGCTGGCGGAAGGCACCAACCAAACCTTGACGTCGCTCCTGGGCGCGGGCAGCGCGACGCGTGCACTCCTTGTCGTATCGATCGGCGTTGCGCTTGCCGTCTGGGCCGTTGCAGACGGCCGGCTGATCCGGTCGCCTCGGCTTTTCGCCTCGGGCCTCGCAGTCGGCGGCGCGGTCGCATTCGGCTGGTTCGCGACGGGGTGGCTGGCCGACGACGAATTCGATCCCACCCGCGTCTCCTCCCTCACTTTCGTCGCGCCGCTCGGCGACACCATCCTCTACATCGCCACCTTCTCGGGGGCGCGGCTGAATTTCGGCATAGGCTCCGTTGCCGGTGTCGTGGCGGGCTCTTTTGCCACGGCGATGATCGCGCGCGGCTTTCGCTGGGAAGCCTGCGACGACGCGCGCGAATTGAAGCGTCACATGACCGGCGCGCTTCTGATGGGCTTCGGAGGGGTGATGTCGATGGGATGCACCATCGGCCAGGGCTTGACCGCTTTCTCGACGCTCGCCGTTTCGGCGCCGATGACCATGCTGGCGATTGCCTGCGGCGCTCGAATCGGGCTCGAGTTCACCATGACTGGCGAATGGCTGCCGGCAGTGCGCAAGCTATTCGGCGTCTCGACGTAGAGGAAGATTGTCGCTTCAGCACTGGACTGCGGCTGGACACCTAGAGCCGTGGCGGAGAGAGTGGGATTCGAACCCACGGTACGGTTTCCCGCACACACGCTTTCCAAGCGTGCGCCTTAAGCCACTCGGCCATCTCTCCGGAGCGCACTCTCTTGAAGGGGCGCCGGTGATTTTGCAAGGGATCGCGGACAAATCGGGTAAATTTTCCGCAACATATTGTATTTACAACAGAATATGTCGCGAGATGGATCTGGTCGGAACGCTCGCAGGCTGAACCGATGGCAGGTTTGGCGCGACGATTCACCTGAGGACGCCAGACATGACCGGGGACGCCATGACCATCCGTAAGACCATCGCCGCGCTCAGCCTGATTTCGGCCCTTGGCTCCGGCTTTGCGGCGCCCGCTCAGGCCCAGGCCTGCACGCGCCAGGGCGTCGATGTAACCTGCGACGACGGGCGGCGCGGGGTGCTTTCAGGCGATGCCATTCTCTGGCCGGACGGCACCCACTCCAGCTCAACGCCGCACCAGAGCGTGATCATCGGCAACAAGAGCTCCGTGCATGTCGGGCCCGGCGTATTCGTCGGTCAAGGCAAGGGCATGGTGCCGATGGACAATCCGAACGCCCCGAACAAGCGGAAATGCGCGATTCTGGAGGGTGTGTCGTACTGCTATTGAGGCTCGCCTCTCCCCGCAGGAACCGGGAGAGGCTAGATCAACCGGACACCTGAGATCGCCGACTTCAGCCAGCGCAACGCTTGCGGCGGCTGCGCGGCGAGCGGGGCGGCGGCAACCTTCTCCGTGCGGCACTTCTCCAGCTCGGCGACGAAATCCGACGACCATTGCTGGATGGTATGGCCGCGCAGGGTCTTCATCATTGCCTCCCATCGCATCTTGCGCTCGGTGAGCGGCATCGCGGCAGCGACGGCAATCGCGCGGGCCATGCCGTCGACGTCATGCGGATTGACCAGGAGCGCAGTGTCGAGCTCGTTGGCGGCGCCGGCGAACTTCGACAGCACCAGCACGCCCGGATCGGCCGGATTCTGCGCGGCAACGTATTCCTTGGCGACAAGGTTCATGCCGTCGTGCAGCGGCGTCACCACGCCGATCTGCGCGGTACGGTAGAGGCCGGCGAGCACGGCCTGGCTGAAGCCCTTGTTGAGATAGCGGATCGGCGTCCAATCGACTTCGCCATGGCGCCCGTTGACGTCAGTGACGAGGCGGGCGACCTCATTCTGGAGATTGCCATAGGCTTCGATTCCGCCGCGCGACGGGTTGGCGATCTGCAGCAGCGAGATGCTGCGCGCAAACTGCGGCTGGTCCGTCCAGAGCCGATCGAACGCGCTGATGCGATTGACGAGGCCCTTGGAATAGTCGAGCCGGTCCACGCCGATCGCGAGCCGCTCGCCGTTCAGGCTGCGGCGCAGGCGTGACACATCGGGATGCGAGGCCGACTTCGCCGCATAGGCTGCAAACTTTTCTGCGTCGATGCCGATCGGAAACACTTCGCAGCGCGTGCGACCGTGCTGCGAGAGCACGACGCCGTCCTCGATGACGAGGCCGAGCTCACCGCCGGCATAGCCGAGGAAATTCTGACAATCCGCCTCGGTCTGGAAACCGAGCAGATCATACGCCAGCATCGCCGTGATCAGCTCACGATGATTGGGCACGCCCTGCATCACCGCCGCAACCGGCCAGGGCGTATGCAGGAAGAAGCCGATGGGATCATCGACGCCGAGATCGCGCAGCTCCGCACCAAGCGCGAGGAAATGATAGTCCTGCACCCAGAACGCGGTCTTGACCTTTCGGAAGCGCATCAAGGCGCGCGCCATGAACGCGTTGACTTCTCGGTAGCTGACATAGTCCTCGCGGGAGACGCGGATCAAATCGCTGCGCGAATGCAGCGCCGGCCACAGCGCCGAATTGGCAAAGCCTTCGTAATAGCCGCCGTAATGCGCCGCCGGCAGATCCAGCGTCGCAATCGCGCCTGATCCCAGCGCCTCGATCTCGGCGAACGGCTCCTTCTGATGGCCGTCTCGAACGCGGCCGGAGGAACCCACCCAGATGGCACCGGAATGCTCCACGACGGGAAGCAAGGCCGCAGCCAGACCGCCCGTCATGGGCTCGTTGGGTTTACCGCGCGCAACTCGATTTGAAACGACAACTAAGTTCACAGGTCGTCCCCTCCTGTTCATTCCACCCCGTTTAACTGCCGTTCATCAATATGGTTCCGGTCATCATTTCCACGAAATGAAACCAAAGTCAGGCACGCGCGTTGGAACCAGTTTCCTTCAGAGGAACCCAACGATTTCGTTCGGGAAATGCAGGTGCGGCATCAATTCGGCACGGCACGCATGCGCGCGTGCCGGAACCCGCGGGAGCACAATGTGGCCCTGCGATGACGATGCCTTATTCTAGTCGGGTGTCGTCAAGCAGGCGGGCAAGAAAAGCGCGGACATCGTTTGGCGTATCGAAGTGACCGTTGACACCCATGGCACGGCGACCGACCGAGAAAGAAAGGCCGTTCATTTCCGGCATGATCGCAAACACCGTTTCATCGGTGACGTCGTCACCGATGAAGATCGGACGGCGACCCTTGAAAGGCTCGTGCTTCATCAGCTCGCGCACGCCCGTCGCCTTGGTAAAACCGGAATGCTTGATCTCGCAGACGAACTTGCCGGGCAGCACCTCGATCGGCGCATTGGGCAAATCGGCGCGGATCAGCGAGACCGCTTCATAGATCGCCTTCTCCGCATGCGGCGCGAGGCGATAATGCAGCGCCAGTGAATACCCCTTGTCCTCGAGCAGAATGCCGGGGCTGAGCTTTGCGATCGCGGCCAGCCGCCGCTTCAGCTCCTTGTCCATCGGCGGCGCATGGACGTCATCGGCCTCATTCCCCACCGTCAGTCGCATCTCCGCACCATGACCCGCGACGGCGCGAAACACATCGGGCGCAAAGATCAGGTCGATGTCGTTGAGCGAGCGGCCGCTGACCATGGCCAACGCGCCCGAGGTGCGCTCCGTCAGCCGGTTGAGCGTCTCCGACAGGCCGGGCGGCACCCACACCTCGCGCGGGGTGGGCATCAGCTCGAGCAGCGTGCCGTCGATGTCGAGCAGGATCGCAGTCTCGTTGAGATGCGGGACGAGCGCGTGCGGCACGGGCACAGCATCGGGCGCTTCATCATCCGGCATGGGACGCTTCTGATCCAGTTCAGCGAGTTCCGATTTCATAGTCTACTCCATGGAAGCGAGCGGCCGTGCGATTTCTTCGAGCGATTTACGCTCCGCGGAAACGGCGTAGCGCCATGCCACGATCGCAGCGACGATCATCAGGAATGCTCCCAGCAAATAGCCGGCGAACACGCTGCTGCGCGATCCCGTGTCGATCAGCGCGCCGAACAGCGCGGGACCCACGACGCCGCCGATGCCCGTGCCGACCGCATAGAACACCGCGATCGCCAGCGCGCGAACTTCGAGCGGAAAGGTCTCGCTCACCGTGAGATAGGCCGCGCTTGCGGCAGGCGATGCAAAGAAGAAGATCACCATCCAGGCGATGGTCTGCCCCTGCGCGCTCAACGCACCGATCGAGAACAGGTAGCCCGACAGCGCCAGCAGCAGGCCCGAGACGCCATAGGTGAACATGATCATGGCGCGGCGGCCGAGCGTGTCGAACAAACGTCCAAGCAGCAGCGGACCGAGGAAGTTGCCGGCGGCGAACGGCAGCAAATACCAGCCGACATGATCGGCGCTGATGCCGTAGAAGTCGGTCAGAACCAGTGCGAAGGTGAAGAAGATCGCGTTGTAGAAGAAGGCCTGCGCCACCATCAGCACAAGGCCGACCAGCGCGCGCTGGCGGTAGGCGGCAAAAAGCGTATGCACGACTTCGCCGATCGGCGTGTGATCGCGCATCTTCAGCCGCATTTTGGGGAAACGCCCGTCGCTCGTATCCTGATCGTGTCCGATCACCGTTCGCTCGATGTCGTGGACGATCTTGTGGGCCTGGTCCGGCCGGCCGTGAATCATCAGCCAGCGCGGACTTTCCGGAATCCACATCCGCATCAGGAGCACGACGAGGCCGATGACCGCGCCGATGAGATACGCCAGACGCCAGCCGAGATCGGGGCCAATGACCGCCGGGTCGAGCAGCACGATCGCGGCCACCGCACCCATCGCCGCGCCGATCCAGAAGCTGCCGTTGATGACGAGATCGGTCCAGCCGCGATAGCGCGCCGGCACCAGTTCCTGGATCGTCGAGTTGATCGCCGTGTACTCGCCACCGATGCCGGCGCCGGTCAGGAAGCGAAACAGCGCGTAGCTCGTGATATTCCACGAGAGCGCGGTCGCCGCCGTCGCGGAGAGATAGAGCGCCAGCGTAATGAAGAACAGCTTCTTGCGGCCGATGCGGTCGGTGAGCCAGCCGAAGCCGAGCGCGCCAATGACCGCGCCCGCGAGATAGGCAGAATTCGCGATGCCGAGATCGAGATTGGAGAAATGCAGCATCGGGCTCTGCTTCAGCGCGCCCGAAAGCGCGCCGGCCAATGTCACCTCGAGACCATCGAGAATCCAGGTAATGCCGAGCGCCAGCACGACGCGGGTATGGAAGCTGCTCCAGGGCAGGGCGTCCAGCCGCGCGGGAATGCTGGTCGCGACGATACGATCGGGCGCGGCCGCCGCCGAGATTGCAGGTCCATAATTCAGCGCCGGGCTCTGCTGCAATTCCATCGCGTTGCTGGGTCTGGGGGGCGGCATCCGCCTGCCGACTGCGACAACGCCTGCGGCAACGGCAGGTTCCCGCGGGAACGGCATCGCCTGCCGGCCGTTTCCGCTGGAGCCGTAAGGAGTTGACGCATGGCTCCCGTCAGAAAGACGACACATTCGCGCAAAACCGCCGCGCGCAAGAGCACCAGGCGCGCGACATCAAAGCGATGGTCGCAGCGCGTGACAAGGGAGAGCGACGCGCTCGATCTCAAGCGCGGCGTGTTCAAGCTCACGAGCGCGAAGAAGATCGCAGACTCGCTGAAGCGGTCCGCGGAGCACAGCTCGCGCCGCAAGGCCGGCGCATATCGCTCGGCGCTGTCGATGCTGACGTTCTATATCAACCGCGCCGGCAAGACGTTGCCAAAGACGCAACGCGATCGGCTGGAGAGAGCAAAGGGCGAGCTGAAGCGGGCGTTTGGGAGGGAGTGAGGCCTGCCGCTGTCGTCCCGGACAGGCGAAGCGCAGATCCGCTTCCGGACGACAGCGAAGCAGAGCAGCTGTTACGCCGCGCGAATGTTTGCCATGAAGCGGTCGAGCTCGGCCCGCAGGCGCGTGCTTTCACTGGAGAGTGTCTTGGCCGAGTTCAGCACCTCTTCCGAGGCCGAGCCGGTCTCGGCGGCGCCGCGATTGACCTGACCGATATCGGTCGCCGCAGTCTGGGTGCCCTGCGCGACGGTCTGGACACTGCGCGCAATCTCCTGCGTCGCCGCGCCCTGCTGCTCGACGGCGCTCGCAATCGAGGTTGAGATCGACGAGATCTGGCCGATGGTCGCGCCGATCTCCTTGATCGCGGCGACCGACTCGGCGGTCGCGCCCTGCATGCCCGCGATGTGCGAGGAAATCTCGTCCGTCGCCTTGGCGGTCTGGCTCGCCAGCGATTTCACTTCGCTTGCGACCACCGCAAAGCCACGCCCGGCCTCGCCGGCCCGCGCGGCCTCGATGGTGGCGTTGAGCGCGAGAAGGTTGGTCTGCTCGGCGATCGCCGTGATCAGCTTGACCACCTCGCCGATCTGCTGAGCGGCGTGCGAGAGTTTACCGATCCGGCCGTCGGTCTCCTTGGCCTGCCCCACGGCGGCTTCGGCAATGCGGCTGGAATCGCGAACCTGGCGGCCGATCTCCTCGACCGAGGCCGACAGCTCTTCCGTCGCGGTGGCGACCGACTGCATGTTGGAGGAGGCCTGCTCGGACACGCCGGCGACCTGGCTCGACAGGCTCTGCGTCGTTTCGGCAGTGCGGGTCAGCGTCGAGGCCGCCGATTCCAGCTGCACGGCGGAGGCCGAGACGTTGGAGACGATGGCGCCGACCGCGCTCTCGAAATCATCGGCAAAGCGGATCAGCTCGGCGCGACGCGACGCGGCCTGCTCCTTGTTCTGTGCTTCGCTGGCGGCGGCATCGCGCTCGGCCTTGGCCACCGCTTGAACCTTGAACTCCTCGACCGCACCCGCCATCTCGCCGATCTCGTCCTTGCGGCCAAGACCCGGCAGCACGACATCGAAATTCCCCGAAGCCAGCTCGCGCATCGCCTTGCACATCGCGATCATCGGCCGCGAGATGCCATTGCCGAGCATCAGCGCCAGCACGGCACCGATGGTGAGACCGCCAAGCGCCAGCATCAGCATCAGCCGCTCGGTTTCCGCGATCGTCGCATTCGCGCTTGCCTCGATGCGCTGCTGATCGTCCGACAGGTTCGACCGCAACTCACCCGAGAGCTTGAGGATGGACGCAGCCGTCTTGGTCATCTCGCCGTTCAACTTGACGATGATCTTCACATTGTCCGACAGCTTGGCAAAGGATGCGCGGTACTGCTTCAGCAAATTGCCGATTTCAGTGACTCGGTCGGTGATCTTCTGGTCGTTGGCGTAGATCGAGACCAGCAACGTCTCCAGAAACTTGATGCGGGCGACGACGCCGTCCGCGGTCTTCGGCTCCGGCTTGGCGACAAAGGCGCTGACCGAGGTGGAGACCGCGAGATATTGCGAGGTGATGTCCTTGGCCGTGCTCTGGACCGAGGCGAGGCCAGCCAACGCTGCAGTATCGGCGAGGTCGTCGAACTTGAAGCGGATCTTGTTGCCGACGCTGTTCAGCTCGTCGGTCGCAATCTTGTTGTTCTCACGTGTCAGCGTGATGATCTCGCTGAACACCTTCGTGAAACGCTGGAATTCGGCCTCGAGCTTGCCGACCTCCTCGCGGCGCGCCGCGCCTGACGTGGCAGAGATGGATTTCGCAATCGCCGCCTTCAGGTTTCCTTCGGCCGCCTTGGCTGCCGTTTCGTCGTCCGCGGCGCCAGTCAGCGTGTAGGCCCGGGTCAATCCCTGATAGCTGATCAACTCGCGATCGATGGTCCGTGCCAGGTCGGCTTCGGCCACGCTGGCCCGGTAGGAGGCGACGGCGCCCGCGATCCGTTCGAACCCGAAATAGGCGAACGCCATGCTGACGGCGAGAATGGCGAGCACCGCCACGAAGCCCAGGATGATCTTTGCGCGAAAACGCAAGGTGAAGAGCTTCAGAGAGCTCGGCTTCGACTTGATGGACATTCCCCCACCCCATTCCATTCGCGGAAAACCAGGCGCAGCCCGGCAGCAGCCCGCTCCCCGACTCGTATTCACGGTAATGGGCAAAGGATAAGCTGCGGTAAATTTACGGCATCGCAACTTGCGGTTAGGGGATGGGGGGATGGGGTCCCGGGCTACGTGACGTTCGGCCGACGTCAAACGATCCAGGCTTTAAGCTGCCCGGATATTTGCCATGAAGCGGTCGAGCTCGGCCCGCAGGCGCGCGCTTTCACTGGAGAGTGTCTTGGCCGAGTTCAGCACCTCTTCCGAGGCCGAGCCGGTCTCGGCGGCGCCGCGATTGACCTGACCGATATCGGTCGCCGCAGTCTGGGTGCCCTGCGCGACGGTCTGGACACTGCGCGCAATCTCCTGCGTCGCCGCGCCCTGCTGCTCGACGGCGCTCGCAATCGAGGTTGAGATCGACGAGATCTGGCCGATGGTCGCACCGATCTCCTTGATCGCGGCGACCGACTCGGCGGTCGCGCCCTGCATGCCCGCGATGTGCGAGGAAATCTCGTCCGTCGCCTTGGCGGTCTGGCTCGCCAGCGATTTCACTTCGCTCGCGACCACCGCAAAGCCGCGTCCGGCCTCGCCGGCCCGCGCGGCCTCGATGGTGGCGTTGAGCGCGAGAAGGTTGGTCTGCTCGGCGATCGCCGTGATCAGCTTGACCACCTCGCCGATCTGCTGGGCGGCGTGCGAGAGTTTACCGATCCGGCCGTCGGTCTCCTTGGCCTGCCCCACGGCGGCCTCGGCAATGCGGCTGGAATCGCGAACCTGGCGGCCGATCTCCTCGACCGAGGCCGACAGCTCTTCCGTCGCGGTGGCGACCGACTGCATGTTGGAGGAGGCCTGCTCGGACACGCCGGCGACCTGGCTCGACAGGCTCTGCGTCGTTTCGGCAGTGCGGGTCAGCGTCGAGGCCGCCGATTCCAGCTGCACGGCGGAGGCCGAGACGTTGGAGACGATGGCGCCGACCGCGCTCTCGAAATCATCGGCAAAGCGGATCAGCTCGGCGCGGCGCGACGCGGCCTGCTCCTTGTTCTGCGCTTCGCTGGCGGCGGCATCGCGCTCGGCCTTGGCCACCGCCTGAACCTTGAACTCCTCGACCGCGCCCGCCATCTCGCCGATCTCATCTTTGCGCCCGAGGCCCGGCAGCACGACGTCGAAATTCCCCGAAGCCAGCTCGCGCATCGCCTTGCACATCGCGATCATCGGCCGCGAGATGCCGGTGCCGAGCAGGAAGGCGAGGACCGCACCCAACAGCGTACCGCCGACGGCCAGCATCAGCACCAGTTGCTCGGTCTTGCCGATGGTGGCTTCCGATTCCGAATCCAGGCGCTGCTGTTCGGCAACCAGATCCGCCTTCATGGCGGTGGCGCCCTGAAGGATCGCGCCAGCCGATCCGCTCATCTCGGTGACGAGCTCATCGACCAGCTTGGCGTTGGCGATCAGCTTCTCCAGCGCTTCGCGATAAGCGGTGAGGATCGCCTTGGCATCTTTCAGGCCGGCGACGATCTTGTCGTCCATGGAATAGACCGCGCCGAGCGAGTTCTCGACGAATTTCAGCCGCGCCAGCGCACTGCTCGCGATCGCCTGGTCGGACGTCAGCACGAAATTGGTCGCCGCCGAGCTCGCGGTCTGGAATTGGGCGTTGACCTGCTTGGTGCCGAACTCGATCGCCTGCGCCTCGGAATCGGAAGCGTTGTTGCCGATGTCGTCGAGCTTGTATTTCAGGAGATTGGCTTGCCGCGAGAGCTGGTTCTGCACCAGCAACGTGCTGTCACGCTTGGCCTTGAGGACCTTGGCGAAGGTCGCGGAGAAGTTCGAAAATTCCTTGGCGAGTTTGTCGAGGCTGTCCTGCCGCGCCGGCGTCTTGGCGCTCTTGACCGCTTGGTCGATGGCATTCTTCAGGCTGGTCTCGGCGTCCAGCGCGGTCTTGGCGTCGTCTTCCTTGCCGGTGACGACGAAATATTTGACGGCCGAGCGGTAGGCAAGCAGCTCGCGATCGATGTTGCGGGCGAGATCGGCCTCCGAGACGCTGTTGCGATAGGACCCGACGCCGGATGAGACGCGCTCGAAGCCGAAATAGGAGAACGCCATGCTTCCGGCCGAGATGACCAGCACGGCTGCAAAACCGAGGATGATCTTGGCGCGGAACCGGAGGGTCGGAAACAAGCTGCGCTTAGACGGCGATGCGGTACGCCCGGACATTCCCAACCCCCATTCAGTCTTCAGCCGCGATCCGGAGGCGCCCCGCCCCCAGACCTGGATGCGCAAAACTAAGGCAGAATCGATAAAGGGCGGTAAATTCGTCCGATCTGTATTCGGGAGCGGAGAGTCCCAGCTCCGGGAAGGGGGCCCCGAGCGAGCTCGCGTGTTGCGGCCAACCGGAAAACGCCTTATTCTTACGGTACTTGTCAGGCAATAATCACGCACTTGGCGTCAGACCAAGCTGGTCCTCAAGGGAGAAGCGGAGTGGGGCAAACCGAGTTTCGGTTTGGCGGTGCGTCTGGTGTTGCCGTTGCCAAATCGAAGGCCGCCACCGTCGATGAAGCCGTGGCCGAGCTTGCGGCCCAGCTCCCGTCCGACGAGCTGGCACTGATCCTGGTCTTCCTCTCTCCCCGCTACGACCCTCATCGTTTCATCGCCGAGATCACCCGACACTTCGATGAGACCCAGGTCTGCGGCTGCACCACCGCGGGCGAGCTCGCCCCTGACGGCTGGGACGAGAACAGTGTCGTGGCCCTCGCCTTCAGCCGCGCCGATTTCTCGGCGGCGGTGCGGCCCATTTTCAATCTCGAGAGCTTCCAGGTCGAGGACGGCCGCAGGATCGGCGGCGAGCTCCGGCACGAGCTGCTGCGGGCGAGCCCGCAGATCGACCGTGGGAGCCCCTTCGGCCTGGTCCTGATCGACGGCCTGTGCCGGCGCGAAGAAGCGGTGATGTCCGCGATCTATGCCTCGCTCGACGATATCCCCGTCGTCGGCGGCTCCGCGGGCGACGGGATGCGCTTCGAGAAGACCTTTGTGTTCTTCGACGGTAAGGCACACAGCAATGCCGCGCTGCTGATCCTGCTGAGCACGTCGCTGCCGTTCCGGGTGTTCAAGTGCGACAATTTCGAGCCGCGGGCGCAGAAGATGGTGGTCACGGAGGCCGACATCGAAAATCGAACGGTCAGGGAGTTGAATGCCGAGCCGGCGGCCGAGGAATATTCCCGCATGGTCGGGATCATGGATGCCAAGCTCGACCCGTTCTCCTTCGCATCCCACCCCGTCCTGGTGCGGGTCGGCGGCTCATATTATGCCCGGTCGATCCAGCGCGTCGAGCCGGACGGCTCGCTGCATTTCTTCTGCGCCATCGACGAGGGCATGGTGCTGACCGCGGCCTCGTCGAAAAGCCTGGTCGGCTCGACGCGTCAGACCTTCGCCGACATCCGCGACCAGATCGGAGACGTCTCGCTCTATATCGGCTTTGAATGTCTGCTCCGCCGCCTCGATGCCGAGCAGCACCAGCTCGCCCGCGACATGTCCGAGCTGTACCGGCAGAACCGCGTCGTCGGATTCCACACCTATGGCGAACAGTTCGGCTCGATGCATGTGAACCAGACTTTTACGGGCGTCGCGATCGGAAGGCGCCCGGCGTGACGGACATGTCGCAGAGCTCCGATACGATGGACCAGCTGCAGCGCGAGGCCGCCAAGCTGCGGAAGATCAACGCCGCGCTGATGTCGCGCGTCGAGCGCTCGATGGACCAGCAGCTCAACGCCTTCTCCCTGTTCGAAACCGCCATCGCGCTCGACCACAAGGTTCGCGACCGGACGCATCAATTGCGCGAGGCGCTGCACTCGGTCGAGCGCGCCAATGAGGGTCTCTACCGCGCCAAGCAGCAGGCCGAGGCCGCGAGCTCGTTGAAATCCTCGGTGCTGATCTCCGTCACCCACGACCTGTTACAGCCGCTCAATGCGGCCCGCCTCACCCTGTCGGCGCTGACCGAGATGATGGAATCGCAGGAGGCGGGCCTCCTGATCGATCAGGCCGACCGCTCGCTGCTGATGCTGGAGGACCTGCTGCGCTCGCTGCTGGAGATCGCCAAGCTCGACGCCGGCGCGCTCAAGCCCGACGTCCACGCCATCGCGCTCGCACCTCTGTTCGAGCAGCTCCGCAACGAGTTCGAGCCGATCGCGGCGCGGCAAGGCCTGTCCCTGCGTATCCGCGCCTCGCAGCTGGTGGTGAGGTCGGATGCGATGATGTTGCGACGGATCCTGCAAAACCTGCTGGCCAATGCCATCCGCTACACCCGCAGCGGTGGCGTCGTGATGGGGTGCCGGCCGAGGGGAGACCGCATCTGCATTCAGGTCTCCGACACCGGGCCGGGAATCGCGCAGGCGCAGCAGGAGGCGATCTTCCGCGAATTCCAGCGCGGCGAGGCCAGCGCCGCCGACCAGGCCGGTTTCGGGCTGGGCCTCTCCATCGTCCGGCGTTTCGCAACCGTGCTCGGACACAAGGTGCGGCTGTCCTCGCAGATCGGCAGGGGCTCGACCTTCTCCCTGGAACTGGAGCCGGCGGACCTCACTGAAGTCCGCGACGAGGTGCACGAGGTCAAGCCGGCCGAGCAGCATTATGGTGGCCTCGAGGGCGCCAAGATCCTGCTGATCGAGAACGATCCGAACGGCTCGGAAGCCTTGGCCGCCCTGCTGGAGGGATGGGGCTGCGACGTCGCGACCACGCGATCGACCGCGGACGCGTTGTTGCGCCTCAATGAGCTCGGCGGCGCGCCCGACGCAATCATCGCCGATCTCCACCTCGACCATGGCGAGAGCGGCCTATCGGCGATCGCCGATGTCCGAGAGCATCTGAAGCTCGATACGCCGGCCATGATCATCACCGCCGATTACTCCGAGAAGGCGGCGAAGGAAGCGAGCCGTCACGGCCTCGAAGTGCTGAAGAAGCCGATCAGGCCCGCCGAGATGCGCGCGCTGCTGTCGTTCCTGCTGAGCTGATCGGATGGCCTTCGGACAAAATCCGAAAACAACCCCATGCACAGTAGCGGTAGTATTCTACATTTCTTCAAGCCGATAATTCCCAAGACGTAATCTTCGGCCAATCACAGCTCGATCCGTGCGACCCATCGGCAGAAGTCGCCTCACGGCTGCTCCGGCTGAGCCCGCTCGCGCCGCGTCGCGGGGCTCTCGGCGGCCAGATTCGCGAAGTCGATCCTGGACATTTCGACGATCGCCTTGGTGCGGCTCAGCACGTTGAGCTTGCGCAAGATATCGGAGACGTGGACCTTCACCGTGGTCTCCGAAATCTTCAGCTCATAGGCGATCTGCTTGTTCTGCAGGCCCCGCTTGAGCATGTCGAGCACGCGCAATTGCTGCGGCGTCAAATCGTGCAGACGTTTCAGGAGATCCTCCGCCGGACCGGCCGCACGCTGCGCGCGGACCGACCCGTGATAGGCGGCGGGAACACAGACCGAGCCGCGCAGCACCTCGCCGATCGACTGCGCCAACGTCTGCTTGGACGATGATTTGAGGACGTAGCCCGACACGCCCAATGACAATGCACCGGAGATGATCTGCGGGTCCTGATGGCCCGAGACGATGACGACGGGAATCCTGGGAAACGTCTTGCGGACGCGAATGATGCCTGAAAGGCCCGTCGTGCCGGGCATCGACAGATCGAGCAGGATGAGGTCGATGTCCGGGATCGCGGCGACCTGCTCGAGCGCGTCGTCGATCGAAATCGCCTGGAGGATCTCGGCCGCAGGCTCCACCATCTGAAGCGCACCTTCGAGCGCCTCGCGAAACAACGGATGGTCCTCGACAATCAGAAATCGCATCGTGCGTGAGCCGCTCTGAGGATCTGGCCAAAGCCGGGAATGCCGCTGGGGTCGATGTGGAATTGCCCAGGATGAGAATGTCTCCGCCTGATGTCGCCGGCTTGATCCAGATCAAAGACGCGACTTGCCATCACGACGCCCTCCCACGATCGAGGCGCGCATTGAGCCGGCTGCGCGGGCCGGGCAGATCCATCTTGCCGATCTCGACGATCGCCTTGTTGCGGCTGAACAGACCGAGCTTGCGCAGGATCTCGGTGATGTGCGCCTTCACCGTGGATTCCGCGAGCTGAAGCTCCTGGGCAATCTGCCGGTTCGGATAGCCGCGACGCAACAGGTCGAGCACGCGAAGCTGCTGCGGCGTAAGCTCGCGCAGCTTGACTTCGAGCGCCTTGCTGGCATCGGCCCGGCCCCGCTGCGGCGCCGCCACAAAATCCTTCGGGACCGACACCGATCCGCTGAGCACGCCTTCGATCGATCGTGCCAGCTCGCGCTTCGACGTCGACTTCGGCAGATAGCCGGCGGCTCCGAGCGCCAGCGCCTCGCCGACGACGCGCTGGTCCTCTTCGCTCGAAACGATCGCGACGGGCAGGCGCGGATAGGCCTCACGCAGACGGAGAAAGCCGGAGAAGCCGGTCGCATCCGGCAGCGAGAGATCAAGCAGCGCGAGGTCGACGCCCTGCTCGGCCGAGAGAGTGTGCAAGGCATCCTCGATCGACATCGCCTCGAGAATCCGCGCCTCCGGCAACGCCAGCCGCACGGCATTGCCGAGCGCCTCGCGAAACAGCGGATGATCATCGATGATCAGGAAGCTGGCCATGGCGCCTTCCAAGTGAATCCACCGCATGCATGGCAGCGGCACCATCCTGCGCCGGTTCGGCGCCCTGAGGATGGCGGATGGACGCTAGCACATCTTCTCTTTCCCGTCCGGTCAAGGCCGTTCAGTCGTTCGATTCCGCCTGAACCGTCAGCAGGAAGGAATAAATGCTGTCGAACTGCTCGTCGGTGAACACTTCCTTCCAGGCCGGCATGCCCTTGGACGGCCGGCCTTCATGCACGGTCTTCCAGAACGTGTCGCGCATGTCCTCGCCGTAGCGGTGATGCAGGAGCCTGAGGTCGATCTTCCGCTCGCTCTGGACGGCATCGGGACCATGACAATGCGCGCAGGTGCCGTTGAAGATCTCCTTGCCGGCACCGACGGCCTCCGCGTTGGGTGCGGACGCGTCGCCCTTGACCTCACTCGCCACCACGTTGGCGACCTGCACCACACTGGGGCCGGTTCCCATCCCGGTCGTTGTTCCCGCCGGCACCGGCTGGGCCGCACCGAAGCGCACCGGCTGGCCCGTCGGCAAGCCATACTTCACCGCGAGCTCGGCGATCGTCCTCTGAAGCTGCGGCAGGACGGCATCGACGCGATCGCGCAGCTCGGTGGATGCCTTCGCAAAGCCGATGGCGGCGTCCCATGACAGGCCTTCGCCCTCGGTCAGCTGGATCTGATAGCGATCGTTGTAGCTGGTCTTGTTGAGCCAGCCGGCGACAGGTCCCCATATGAAGGCGACATCGGCCTTGCCCTGGTCAAGCGCCTGCATGGCTTCCTCGGGCGACAGCACCGTGACCTTCTGGATATCGTCACGGCTCGCAAGCAGGTTTTGCGGCGTGCTGGCGAACTGCACCGCGACGCGCTTGCCCTTGAGGCCGTCGACGCCGCCGATCACCGCTCCCTTCGCCGCCACCAGCGCATAGCCTTCGCTGGCGAAAGTGCTGGAGAAGATCACGGCCGGTCCCATGAAATCCTCGGAGCGCGGCAGGCCGATCATGGCGTCGCATTGCTTGCCGAGCAGCGTGACGCGCACGGTCCGCTTGCCGAAATAGGATTTGTACCAGTCATAGGCGATCGGCCGGCCGAGTGCCTGCGCCAGCGCCTGCCCGATCTCGACATAGAACCCCGGTTGCGACGGATTATCGCTCGAGAACGGAAGATTGGTCGGATCGGCACAGAGACGGAACGGCTCCGCCTCCTCGGCATGCAGTGGCGAGGCCGCAACGATCGACGCTGCGGCGATACAAGCGAACAGGCCTGAGATGGCGCGATTTCGGCTCGTGCCGGTGCCAGACTGATTCGGACGCATCCTCTTCTCCCGTAGCTTTGTTGTGCCGGAGCTTTGCCGGTAAGGCGTTGCGGCACGAGCCATCGGCCGGCGCCGCAACTGTCGCCTGAGAAAAATGCGCGCGTATCCTGTCACCTCGGGATACGCGCGCCAGTCGTCACTGGACGGAGAACACGAAGAGAGAACCGCCCTCGGGGGCTGCGGCCGTCATCTTCTTTCCAATATCGCCCAGGAACGCAGGTATCGCGGCGGTACGACCAACGACGATGGCGACATACTGCTTGCCGCCAACCTCATAGGTCACCGGCCCCGCACCGATTCCGGAGCCGAGATTCTTGCTCCAGAGCACCTTGCCGTTCTTCGCATCGATGGCGCGGAAGTCGCCGTGAAGGTTGCCGGCGAACACCAGGCCGCCGCCGGTGGTCAGTGTGCCGCCGTTGAACGGCAGGTCTTCCTTGATCGACCACACCTTCTTCTGAGCGACCGGATCCCACGCCATGAGTTCGCCGAGGAAGCCGCCGGGGCCTTCCTTGGTCGGGAATTCGGCGCCGAGATAGAACACGCCGCGCTTGTAGGCGACGTCCGAGACGGCCCAGTCCATGCAGACATTGTTGGACGGGATGTAGACGAGGCCGGTCTGCGGGTTGAACGACATCGGCTGCCAGTTCTTGCCGCCGATCAGGTTCGGGCAGATGTCCTTTGCCGGATGGTTCGGGCCCGGACGCTTGTCCGGATCCTCTTCCGCACGCATGGTGTTGACGTCCCACTTCTTGGCCCAGTTCGAGAAGACGTACTTCTCGGCCGAGAGCACCTTGCCCGTCTCGCGATTGGCGACGAAGAAGTAGCCGTTGCGATCCGCCTTCATCAGCGCCGGAACCGTGCTGCCGCCGATCTTGAGGTCGGCGAGCACGGCTTCGTTGACGCCGTCATAGTCCCAGGCATCGGCCGGCGTGGTCTGGATGTGCCACTTGATCTTGCCGGTGTTGGGATCGAGCGCCAGCGTCGAGGCGGTGTAGAGGTTGGTCAGTTTGCCGAAATTGCCGTCGCCGGTCGAACGAACGCCTGTGTTCCACGGACCGGGATTGCTGGTGCCCCAATAGACCGTGTCGGTCTTCGGATCGTAGGAGCCGACCAGCCAGGCCGCGCCGCCGCCATGCTGGGCGGAGTCACCCTTCCAGCTGTCGCCGCCGGGCTCGTCCGGACTGGGAACGGTGTAGGTCTGCCACAGCTGCTTGCCGGTGTTGATGTCGAAGGCCTGCAGCGAACCACGCGCGCCGTACTCGCCGCCGCCGAAGCCGGTGATGACCTTGTCGCGCACGACGAGCGGCGGCGAGGTGATGACCGAGCCCTGCTTGTAATCGACGACCTTGGACGTCCACAGCGCCTTGCCGGTCGCGGCATCGAGCGCCGTCAGTTTGCCGTCGAGCCGGCCGACGAAAATCTTGCCGTCGGCATAGGAGACGCCGCGGTTGTTGACGTCGCAACAGGCGTATTGCAGCACGTCGTCGGGAATTTCCGGTTCAAAGGTCCATTTGCGCTTACCCGTGGCGGCATCCAGCGCATAGACGTATTTCGGACCCCAGGAGGTCGAGACGTAGAGCGTGTCGCCGATCACGATCGGTGATGATTCGTTCGAACGCAGCGAGGCCAGCGAGAACGAATAAGCGAGCGTCAGCTTGCCGGCATTCTCGGTGTTGATCTGCTTGAGCGGGCTGAAGCGCGTGTTGCCGTAGTCGTGACCGGGGACGGCCCACTGCTTCTGATCGGATTGCGCCTTGATCACGGAGTCGTTGGCGCGAGCGATGGATGTTGCGGCGGCCAGCATGGCAATCATCGAAATGCCAGCCAGGAAGCCCTTCGAAAAGGTCATGTATTTCCTCCGATGTTGTTGCATGCGCCGCGTTGAGCGCCCGAGCGCGATGCGCTCGTGATACGCAGTTTGTCTGCGAACCATCGTTCGGAATTACAACATTGCCGCCGCGCGCTTAGTATAGGCGGAAGGTAGTAGTGAGAATCAGTGGCAATTTTTGCGCTCATCTCGTTGCCGCGGCTCGCGTCTTTGCCTTGAATTGCAGAGCGAAATGCACCAACCGAGTGCTGATGGCATCGTCCCACTCTCGATCGTCGTCCCGGACGAGCGAACTCATCCGGGATGATCGTGTGGCAAGCGTGCTCGTCAGCAATCACGATGATGGCGCTACCAGTGCCGCAAAACTTTCAAAGAAATTCGCGGCCAGCTTTCGCGACGTCGAATCGATCAGCCGCGAACCGAGCTGCGCGAGCTTGCCGCCGATCTGCGCATCCGCCTCGTAGTGCAGGATGGTGACGTCAGGAGATTCTTCTTCCAGCCTGATCGTCGCGCCGCCCTTGGCGAAGCCCGCAACGCCGCCGGCACCTTCGCCGATGATGCGATAGCTGGTGGGTGCTTCGATATCGGTCAGCGTCACCTTGCCGCCGAACGTCGCCTTCACTGGCCCGACCTTCAGCACCACGGTCGCAGTCATCTCCGTCGGCGACGACATCTCGAGCGATTGGCAGCCGGGAATGCACTGCTTGAGGATATCGGGATCGTTGAGCGCAGCCCACACCTTGGCTTTCGATGCCGGGATGCGCTGGCTGTCGTTCATCTGCATCGTTTCCACCCTTTTGCTGTTGCTTGTCAGCTCCGACTAAGGTGGCGCCCGGCTGCGATCAATCGCCAGTAAGTACTAGGGCGGCTCTTGCCGCGGCTCAGTCGATCAACGTTGTTCCGGGGCGCGACGACGTCGCGAGCCCGGAATCCATTTAGCCGTGGACTCTGCGGCTTGATGGATTCCGGGCTCCCTCGCTCCGCTCGGGCCCCGGAATGACATCCGAGTGCTGCGACGCCGACGGTCCTTCCGCGTCCTCGGCTCGGCGGCATGTTGTTGCATTGCCGCAAATAAAATCAATGACTTAATCCGCAGCCGCCTACTACCAAGATCGCGATTACAACGGCATGGGCGCGTGCTCCTATTCGGCGCAACGAACAAGGCATCGAAGGGAGAAATCGACGTGCGACGGCGCGAGGCGTGAGGCACGACCAAAGAGCGCTTCGCGCGATGGGCCTACAGGCACACGCCGTCAAAGACGCAGCGGGCACCTCTTTCAAAAGCTCACCACGAGGTCGCGCCACACGTCGGCGACGGCACGGACCGGTGTGACCGAATCGCGCATCGGCGGCTGCCGCCACGATGACCTTTCGATGACGCACGGTCACCAAAATCCCAGTTGCAAAGTTTCGTTCGCGCTGTCTCTAATTGGAATAACGACAAACATTCGGGAGGAGTACACTGTGTCTACAGTCAAACTGACGGTGAACGGCAAGGCCGTTGCCGTCGATGTCGAGGACCGCACGCTGCTGGTCCACGTCTTGCGCGATCACCTCAACCTCACCGGAACGCATGTCGGCTGCGACACCAGCCAGTGCGGCGCCTGCGTCGTGCATGTGGACGGCAGGGCGGTGAAATCCTGCACCATGCTGGCAGGCCAGGCTGACGGCGCCAACGTCACCACCATCGAAGGCATCGCCAAGGGAGACGAGCTGCATCCGATGCAGGCCGCCTTCCGCGACAATCACGGCCTGCAGTGCGGCTATTGCACCCCAGGCATGATCATGTCGGCGATCGACATCGTGCAGCGCCATGGTGGCCAGCTCGACGAGGCGACCGTCCGTCACGAGCTCGAAGGCAATATCTGCCGCTGCACCGGCTATCACAACATCGTCAAGGCCGTGCTGGATGCAGCCGGACGCATGAAGGTCTCGCAGGCGGCCGAGTAAAGCGGCTCGCCTCGAAAGAACAATCACCGCTGCCGCTTTCGAGGGAAAGCGCGGTCAAGGAAACTCCTGGGGAGGACCAGACATGGGTGTTGAAGGCATCGGCGCGCGAGTCGTGCGCAAGGAAGACAAGCGTTTCATTACCGGCAAGGGCCGGTACGTCGACGACATCAAATTGGTGGGCATGAGCCACGCTCACTTCGTCCGCAGCCCGCACGCGCACGCCAAGGTGAAGAAGATCGATTCCTCCGCTGCGCTGAAAATGCCGGGCGTCGTCGCGGTTCTCACCGGCCAGCAGCTGGTCGACGACAAGGTCGGCAATCTCATCTGCGGCTGGGCCATCACCTCCAAGGACGGCAGCCCGATGAAGATGGGCGCATGGCCGGCCATGGCGCCGGAGACGGTGCGCTTCGTCGGTCAGGCCGTCGCGGTCGTGATCGCCGACAGCAAGAATCTGGCGCGCGACGCGGCCGAAGCCGTCGTCGTGGACTATGAAGAGCTTCCGGCCGTCGCCGACGTTCACGCCGCGATCAAATCCGGCGCACCGCAGCTTCACCCCGAAGCCCCCGGCAACCAGGTCTATGACTGGGTGATCGGCGACGAGGGCGCGACCGATGCCGCCTTCGCCAAGGCTGCCAATGTCGTCAAGCTCGACGTCACCAACAACCGCCTGGCCCCGAACGCGATGGAGCCGCGCGCGGCGATCGCCGATTACGATGCGGCGGAGGAGCACTTCACGCTCTACACCACCTCGCAGAACCCGCACGTCGCCCGCCTCGTGCTGTCGGCGTTCTACAATATCGCCCCCGAGCACAAGCTGCGCGTGATCGCCCCCGACGTCGGCGGCGGCTTCGGCTCGAAGATCTTCATCTATCCCGAAGAGATGGTGGCGCTGTGGGCCTCGAAGAAGGTCGGCCGTCCCGTGAAGTGGACCGGCGACCGCACCGAGGCCTTCCTCACCGACGCGCATGGCCGCGACCACGTCACCCACGCCGAGATGGCGTTCGACGCCAACAACAAGATCACCGGCCTGAAGGTGAAGACCTACGCCAATTTCGGCGCCTACATGTCGCTGTTCTCGTCCTCGGTGCCGACCTATCTCTACTCGACGCTGCTGTCGGGCCAGTACAACATCCCGGCGATCCATGCCGAGGTGATCGGCGTCTACACCAACACCACGCCGGTTGACGCCTATCGCGGCGCAGGTCGCCCGGAGGCGAGCTACCTGATCGAACGTCTGATGGAGACGGCGGCGCGGCAGCTCAAGGTCGATCCGGCCCAGCTGCGCCGGACCAACTTCATCACCCAGTTCCCGCACCAGACGCCTGTGATCATGGCTTATGACACCGGCGACTTTAATGCCTCGCTCGATGCCGCGATGAAGGCGATCGACTATGCCGGCTTCCCCGCCCGCAAGGCCAAGGCGAAAGCCGACGGCAAGCTGCGCGGCATCGGCGTATCCTGCTACATCGAAGCCTGCGGCATCGCGCCGTCCAAGGCGGTCGGGAGCCTGGGCGCCGGCGTCGGCCTGTGGGAATCGGCCGAGGTGCGCGTCAACCCGGTCGGCACCATCGAGATCCTCACCGGCTCGCACAGCCACGGCCAGGGTCACGAGACGACGTTCTGCCAGCTGGTTGCGGATCGCCTCGGGATTCCGATCAGCCAGGTCTCGATCGTCCATGGCGACACCGACAAGGTTCAGTTCGGCATGGGCACCTACGGCTCGCGCTCGGCGGCCGTCGGTCTCACCGCGATCCTGAAGGCGATGGAGAAGATGGAATCCAAGGCCAAGAAGATCGCCGCGCATGCGCTCGAGGCCTCGGAAGCCGACATCGTCATCGAGAACGGCGAGTTCAAGGTGACGGGCACCGACAAGGCGATTGCGCTACCGATGGTCGCGCTCGCGGCCTACACCGCACACAATCTGCCTGATGGGATGGAGCCGGGCCTGAAGGAAAGCGCCTTCTACGACCCGACCAACTTCACCTTCCCGGCCGGCGCCTATATTTGCGAACTCGAGGTCGACCCCGGAACGGGCAAGACCTCCTTCGTCAACTTCGTCGCGGCCGACGATTTCGGCCGGCTGATCAACCCGATGATCGTCGAGGGCCAGGTCCATGGCGGCCTTGTTCAAGGCATCGGCCAGGCACTGCTCGAGCATGCGGTCTACGATGCCAACGGCCAGCCGGTCACGGCCTCGTTCATGGACTACGCCATGCCGCGCGCCGACGACGTGCCCTCCTTCAACCTCTCCCACACCACGACGCTGTGCCCGGGCAATCCGCTGGGCATCAAGGGTTGCGGTGAGGCCGGCGCGATCGGCGCCTCCGCGGCCGTGATCAACGCGATCACGGATGCGATCGGCAAGAACAATCTGGAAATGCCCGCAACCCCCGACCGGGTGTGGCGCACGATCCACGCGGCTTAAGAGGGAGGACCGAAGATGTACCAGACCACCTATCATCGCGCTTCCTCGGTCGACGAAGCCGCCAGCCTGTTCGGCAAGAGCAGCGAGGCGAAATTCCTCTCCGGTGGCCAGACGCTGCTGCCGGTGATGAAGCAGCGACTCGCCAGTCCTTCCGATGTGATCGACCTCGGCAAGATCAAGGAGCTGATCGGCGTCGAAGCGTCAGGCGATACGCTGACCGTCAAGGCGGCGACGCCGCATTACGACGTCGCCACCAGCGAGGCCGCAAAGAAGGCGATCCCCGCGCTCGCCTATCTGGCCTCGCTGATCGGCGATCCTGCCGTGCGCTATCGCGGCACGATCGGCGGCTCGATCGCCAACAACGATCCCGCCGCAGACTATCCGGCCGCGCTGCTCGCGCTCGGCGCCACCGTGAAGACCAACAAGCGGTCGATTGCGGCGGAGGATTTCTTCAAGGGCCTGTTCACCACGGCGCTTGAAGACGGCGAGATCATCACGGCCGTGTCGTTCCCCGTGCCCGCGAAGGCGGGCTACGCCAAGATGCGGCATCCGGCCTCGCGCTTTGCGCTGACCGCCGTCTTCGTCGCCCAGACGAAGTCGGGCGAGATCCGCGTGGCCGCGACCGGCGCGTCGCAGAGCGGGGTGATGCGGGTCGGCGCCATCGAAGCGGCGCTGAAGGCGAACTGGTCGCCGTCGGCGCTCGACAGCGTCAGCATTCCCGCCAGCGGAATGCTCGCCGACATCCATGGCACGGCCGAGTACCGTGCCAACCTCGTCAAGGTGATGGCGCAGCGCGCAGTGGCGGCTGCGAGCTGATCACAGCGCGCCAGCGCCTCGACACAAATTTTCCGCGGCGCGCACTTCGGTGCGCGCCGTTTTATTTTGCCGATGCGGCATGAAAACCGCTTGCCTCCTCGGCGGGAAGGCGAGAAGAGTTAATCAGCCAATTAACTCGCCCCCCAAAGAGCCCACAAGAGCAATGTCAGAGGCGTTGGCCGGATCCCCGGCATTTGCCCGCGACCCGAGGAAACAACAACGTGCTCGACAAATCAGCCCCCACATCGTCCGTCCGAACCTCCGGCCCGCTCGCGGGCTTCCGAATCGTCGAGTTCGCCGGCATCGGACCCGGCCCGTTCGCCTGCATGATGCTGGCCGACATGGGCGCCGACGTCGTCACGCTCGACCGCGTCGGCGCGAAGAAGAGCATGAAGTCGGTCGCGGGCCGCGGCCGCAAGGTGATCGAGCTCGACCTGAAGGACAAGGCGGCGATCGCGCAAGCGCTCGACCTCCTCGCCAATGCCGATGCGCTGGTTGAGGGTTTTCGTCCCGGGGTGATGGAGCGGCTCGGGCTCGGGCCTGACGTCGTGCTCGCGCGCAATCCAAAGCTCGTCTACGGCCGCATGACCGGCTGGGGCCAGGAAGGCCCACTGGCCAATGCCGCCGGCCACGACATCAACTACATCTCAATCACCGGCGCGCTGGCCGCGATCGGCCCTGCTGAAGCGCCGGTGCCGCCGCTCAATCTGGTCGGCGATTTCGGCGGCGGGGCGCTCTATCTCGTCGTGGGCGTGCTCGCAGCACTGCTGGAAGCATCAAAGTCCGGCAAAGGCCAGGTGGTCGACGCCGCCATGTGCGACGGCGCAGCGTCGTTGATGTCTTTCTTCTTCGACATGAAGACGCTGGGACGCTGGACCGAGGGCCGCAACCGGAATTTTCTCGACGGCGGCGCGCATTTCTATGGGGTCTACGAATGCGCCTGCGGGCATTTCGTGTCGATCGGTTCGATCGAGCCGCAGTTCTATGCGCTGTTGCGCCAGCATGCCGGTCTGACGGATGCGGATTTCGACGCGCAGATGGACCCGAAGGCCTGGCCGGCGCTGAAGGAGAAGCTGAAGGCCGTGTTCAAGAGCAAGACGCGCGAGGACTGGTGCAAGATCATGGAAGGCACCGACATCTGCTTCGCGCCTGTTCTGACCATGTCGGAAGCGACCGAGCATCCGCATATGGTCGCGCGCAACGTCTTCATCGAGCGCCACGGCGTGAAGCAACCCGCGCCGGCACCAAGGTTCTCGCGCACGCCGTCGATGGCGCGCGAGCCGGAGACGGCGGAGATTGCGGCGGTGATGAAGGCGTGGAAGGCTGCGAAGTAGCCAAGTGCATACAGCCGTAGGGTGGGCAAAGGCGCACAGCGCCGTGCCCACGTCTTCCATCAATTGGCCAGGACGTGGGCACGCTGCGCTTTGCCCGCCCTACCGCAGCGTGACTGACGGCTACGCCGCATTCTCCACCTTCAGCACCCCGCGGCGGATCTGGTCTTCCTCGATCGACTCGAACAGGGCCTTGAAATTGCCCTCACCGAAACCGTCGTCGCCCTTGCGCTGGATGAACTCGAAGAAGATCGGGCCGATCGCGTTGGCCGAGAAGATCTGCAGCAGCACCTTGGTCTGGCCGCCGTCGACGACACCTTCGCCGTCGATCAGGATGCCGTTCTTCTGCAAGCGCGCGAGGTCCTCGCCGTGCCCGGGCAGGCGCGCGTCGACCTTCTCGAAATAGGTGTCGGGCGGCGACGGCATGAAGGGCAGGCCGGCTTCGCGCAGGCCCTCGATGGTACGGTAGATGTCGCGGCAGCCGCAGGCGATGTGCTGGATGCCCTCGCCGCGATAAGTCTTGAGATATTCCTCGATCTGGCCGGAATCCCCGGCGTCCTCGTTGATCGGAATCCGGATCTTGCCGTCGGGGCTGGTCAGCGCGCGCGAGAACAGGCCGGAGGCGCGGCCCTCGATGTCGAAGAAGCGGATCTGGCGGAAGTTGAACAGCTTCTCGTAGAAGCCGGCCCAGACATCCATGCGGCCGCGATGGACGTTGTGGGTGAGGTGGTCGAGATAGAACAGGCCGGCGCCGACCGGCTTGGGATCGCGCGTCCCCAGCCACTCGAACTCGGCATCATAGGCCGAACCCTTGGCGCCGTAGCGGTCGACCAGATAGAGCAGGCTGCCGCCGATGCCCTTGATCGCGGGCATGTCGAGCGTCTTTTGTGCGGATGGCACATCCGCCGGCTCGGCGCCGAGCGCGATCGCGCGCTCATAGGCCGCCTTCGCATCGACCACGCGGAACGCCATCGACGGCGCGCACGGACCGTGCGCGGCGACGAACTCGGTGCCGTGAGTGCCGGGCTCCTCGTTGACGAGATAGTTGATGTCGCCCTGGCGATAGACCGTGATTCGTTTGGTCTTGTGGCGCGCGACCGGCGTAAAGCCCATCAGCTTGAAGAGCGCGTGCAGCTCTTGCGGGTTCGGGTGCGCATATTCGACGAACTCGAATCCGTCGGTGCCCATCGGATTCTCGACGCTCACAGTGGCCGGCGGTGCATCGTGCGGAAACGGACCCATTGGCGGTTCTCCCAAATTGCTGCTGGCTGAATTATCCTTCATGAGGCCCGCAAAGAGCGTGCAAATGAGACTCGATTTCGCTATTTTATGCACGATCCGTGCACGATTTGGACAAAAGACGCATGATTCCGGTGGACGCTTTCGACCTCAAGATCCTCAGCGCGCTGCAGGACGACGGCCGCCTCACCAACCAGGAGCTGGCCGACCTCGCCGGCCTGTCGGCCTCGCAATGCTCGCGGCGACGGATGCGGCTGGAGGAGGAGAAGGTGATCGCGGGCTATCATGCCGATCTCTCCAGCGAGGCGCTCGGCTTCGGCGTGATCGCCTTCATCCAGGTGGGGCTTGCGACCCACTCGCCTGATAATTCCAAGCGCTTCCGCGCGCTGGTCAACCGGATCGACGAAATCCAGGAGGCCTATTCGCTCACCGGCGATGCCGATTACGTGCTAAAGGCCGTGCTGCGCGATCTCAAGGGCCTGTCCAATCTCGTCAATGACGTGTTGATGCCGCACCAGAGCGTGGCGCATGTGCGCTCCTCGATCGTGCTCGACCGGCTCAAGGAAAGCGCGAAGCTGCCGCTGAAGGATCTGAAGGCTGGCTGAAATCGAGGGAACTACGCCATTCGAGTCGCGGGCGCGATCTGCAATCATCGCGGCCAATCCGGGAGACTTAGGCCATGGCGCTCCAGCTTCGACCCAACTGCGAATATTGCGACCGCGACCTGCCGCCTGATGCAATCGATGCGCGGATCTGCTCCTATGAATGCACGTTCTGCGCGGAGTGCGTCGAGACGAAGCTCTTCAACGTCTGCCCGAACTGCGGCGGCGGCTTCGCCCCGCGCCCGATCCGCCCGACGCAGGAGTGGCGGCCGGGTGTGTGCACGGCGAAGCAGGCGCCATCGGACAAGCGGGTGCATTTGAAGTACAGCCTGGACGACGTCGCGGCGCATTGCGCGCGGGTCCAGGACGTGCCGCCGGAGAAGCGGTAGGCTACTCCGCCGGCAAAATCGTCCCCTCGACCTCGCCGAATCCGACGCGATAGCCGTTGCCCTGGCACCAGCCGCGCATCACGAGGCTGTCGCCGTCCTCCAGGAACGAGCGCTTGACGCCGCCGGGCAGTTCGACCGGTTCGGTGCCGTTCCAGCTGATCTCGAGCAGGCTGCCGCGCTGGTTCTTCTCCGGACCGGAGATGGTGCCGCTTCCTAAGAGATCGCCGACATTCATGGCGCAGCCGGAGGAGGCGTGGTGCATCAGCTGCTGCACCGAGGACCAGTACATGTATTTGAAATTGGTGCGGCTGATGCCGGCAGGCGCATTGGCGCCGGCCGCGCGCAAGGCGACGTCGAGCGCGATATCGTAGTTCTGGGGCCTGGTCTGCTTGAGATAATCGAGCGGCACCGGCTCCTGCTCGGGCCCCTTCACGCGGAACGGCTCCAGCGCCTCGCGCGTCACCACCCATGGGCTGATCGACGTCGCGAACGCCTTGGCCAGGAACGGGCCGAGCGGCACATATTCCCATTGCTGGATGTCGCGCGCGCTCCAGTCGTTGAGCAGCACGAAGCCGAAGATCATCTCTTCGGCCTGTTGCTCGCTGAGCATTCCGCCCATCGGCGAGGGCTGGCCGATCACGACGCCCATCTCCAGCTCGAAATCGAGCCGCTTGCAGGGCGCAAAGCTCGGCACCTCCACATTCGGCGGCTTCAACTGCCCGCGCGGGCGCTTCACCTTGGTACCCGACACCACGACGGTGGAGGCGCGGCCGTTATAGGCGATCGGCATGTGCAGCCAGTTCGGCTGCAGCGCATTGTCCTTGCCGCGAAACATGACGCCGACATTGGTGGCGTGCTCTTTGGAGGAATAGAAATCGGTGTAGCCGGAAACCGCGATGGGCAGATGCAGCTTTGCATCGCGCATCGGCACCAGCGCCTGCCTGCGCAGCTCCTCGTTATCGCGCAGCTCGGGATGATCGTGCCGCAACAGTTCGCTGATGCGCGCGCGGGTCCTGCTCCAGACCGTTGGCCCGAGCGCCATGAAGGCATTGAGCGAGGGCCCGGAGAACACGCCGAGGGGTCCGACGTCGAGCCGCGAGTCCTGCTCCAGCTCCCAGAGATCGAGCACGTAATCGCCGATCGCGATGCCGACCCGCGGCGTCGGATTGCCTGGGGTCGAGAACACGCCATAGGGCAGGTTCTGGATCGGGAAGTCGGAGGCGGGATCGACCTGGATGAAGGACTGGAGGCTGGGGTCGTTGGGATGGGTTGTCACGTTTGACTCGGTTCTTTCTTCCTTCCCCTTGTGGGAGAAGGTGGCGCGAAGCGCCGGATGAGGGGTTCTGTCCGCGTGTTCAGATGTGAGAGATGCGCTCGCGGAGAGAGACCCCTCACCCGTCTCGCCGCTGCGCGACGAGCCACCCTCTCCCACAGGGGGAGAGGGGAAGAAGACTACGGCTTGCTCGGATCGAACTTCTTCTCGAGGCCCTTCCAGCAATCGGCATAATCGTCCTGCAGCGTCGACGACTTCGCGGCGTGGGCGGTGACCCGCTGCGGATAGCGGGTCTCGAACATGAAGGCCATGGTGCCGGTGAGCTTCACCGGCTTCAATTCGCCATTGGAGGCGTGCTCGAAGGCGTCGCGGTCGGGGCCGTGCGGCAGCATGCAATTGTGCAGGCTCATGCCGCCGGGGACGAAGCCTTGCGGCTTGGCGTCGTAGACGCCGTAGATCAGCCCCATGAACTCGCTCATGATGTTCATGTGATACCAGGGCGGGCGGAAGGTGTTGTCGGCCACCATCCAGCGCTCGGGGAAGATGACGAAGTCGATATTCGCGGTGCCCGCCGTCTCCGACGGCGAGGTCAGCACAGTGAAGATCGAGGGATCGGGATGGTCGAAGCCGATCGCGCCGACCGGCGAGAAGGTGCGCAGATCGTATTTGTAGGGCGCGTAATTGCCGTGCCAGGCGACCACGTCGATCGGCGAATGCGGCAGGTTCGTCTTGAACAGCGCCCCGCCCCACTTCACGAACAGCTCGGTCGGCGTGTCCTTGTCCTCGTAATTCGCGACCGGCGTGAGGAAGTCGCGCGCGTTGGCGAGACAGTTGGCGCCGATCGGCCCGCGCTCCGGCAGCGTGAAGGCACCGCCATAGTTTTCGCAGAGATAGCCGCGCGCCGGCCCGTTCAGAATCTCGACGCGGAACTTGACGCCGCGCGGGATCACCACGATCTCGCCGGGCTCGGCATCGATGCGGCCGAACTCGGTGACGAAGCGTAAGTTGCCCTGCTGAAGCACGAACATCAGCTCGCCGTCGGCATTGTAGAAATGCTGGTTCACCATCGATTTGGTGATGAGATAGACATGCGCGGCCATGCCGGCCTGCGTATTCACGTCACCCGCCGTCGTCATGGTCTGCACGCCCTGAACGAAGGTGACCTCCTCCTTCGGCAGCGGCGTCGGGTCCCAGCGCAGCTGCGCGATCGGCAGATCGTACTCGTGGCACGGCGCCGAGCGCCACAGGCCGGCATCGACCTTCTCGAAGCGGCCGGAATGCTTCACCGAGGGACGGATGCGGTAGAGCCAGGAGCGCTCATTGGCGCCGCGCGGCGCTGTGAAGGGCGAGCCCGAGAGCTGCTCGGCATAGAGCCCGTAGGCGCAGCGCTGCGGCGAGTTGCGGCCGATAGGCAACGCGCCCGGCAGCGCCTCGGTCTCAAAACTGTTGCCGAAGCCCGACATGTAGCCCGGCGTCACCTGCGCCGAGCTGCGGATGATCTGGTCAGGCGAGGTATTGATGTTCATGACTATCCTCCTCCTTGCAGGGCCGCCCACATTTCCTGGTCGCGCTTGTCGGTCCAGATCACGGGGTCGTCGATCCCCGACGCCTCGTCATAGGCGCGCGACACATTGAACGGCAGGCAGTGCTCGTAGATCGCGAAGCTGGAGAACTTCGGATCCATCACCTCGCGCGTCGCCGCCATGGACTCCTTGAGCGTGCGTCCCTTTGCGACCGAGATTTCGGCGGCGCCATAGAGCGAGGCGACGAAATCGCGCGTCATCGCGATGGCTTCGCGCACGGTGGCGGTGCCCTTCAGCGCATCGCCGCGGCCCGGCGCAATTGCCTTGGGATTGAAATTGCGGATCTCGTTCAGCGTCATCGGCCATTCGCGCAAATGCGCATCGCCGCAATAGCAGGCCGAGTGATATTCGATCAGGTCGCCGGAGAACATCACCTCGGAATCCGGCACCCAGGCGACGATGTCGCCGGAGGTGTGGCCGGCACCGAGCTGCAGCAGCCGCACCTCGCGCTTGCCGAGATAGATCGACATCTCGCCTTCGAAGGTCAGCGTCGGCCAGGTCAGGCCGGGGATGCTCTGCGCGTCCTGGAACAGGCGCGGAAAACGGCCATACTCGGAATCCCAATCCTGCTTTCCGCGCTCCTCGATCAGACGATAGGTTTCCTGCGAGGCGACGATGCCTTGCGCTTTGTAGGCGGAGGCCCCGAGCACGCGCACCGCGTGATAGTGCGACAGCACGACATATTTGATCGGCTTGTCGGTGACTTTGCGGACGCGCTCGATCACCTTGTTCGCCATTGCCGGCGTCGCCTGCGCATCGAACACCAGGCAGCCGTCGTCACCGACGATCACGGCCGTGTTCGGATCACCCTCCGCGGTGAAGGCGTAGAGATCGGTGCCGATCTCGGAAAAGGTGATCTTCTTCTCGGCGAGATCGCCGGTGGATGCGAAGTTCTTCGCCATCAGTTCTTTCCTTGCACGGTTACTGTTGTTGCTGTTGTTGCTGTTGTTGCTGTTGTTGCTGTTGTTGCTGCTGGCCGTCGATCATGCGCCGCTTCGCCAGGGCGATCGCCTGACGCAACACGTCGATGTCGCCGATATGGTTGGCGAGAATCAGGACCAGCGCCGCGTCGAAATCCGCGCTCTGCTCGTCAGTGAGGCCGCGATGCGCCTCGACGATGGCACGAAAGGCGTCATCGGGGCGCGCGAAATTGGAGCTGGTGGACAACGACATCCGGGACCTCAGTTCAAGCCTTCCGCACGCGCAAGGGCGGCCGCAATCGCGGCCGCGGTCGGGTGGCGGAAGCGTGCTGCGACATAGCCATCGGGCCTGAGCAGATAGGCAGAGCCCGGCTCAGCATCGTAGCGCTTGGCGACGAGGCCTTGCGGATCGGCGAGCCCGCGCTCGCCGCCGATGCTGATATCCTTGACGCCTTCGGGCACATCAATCGCCGCGCCATTGCTGAACGACAGCAGGGTAAAGTCCGTTCCACCGTTGCGGAACGCATCCGTCAGATAGGCCAGCTCGCCCGCGCGTGTGGCAACGGGCGCGTCCGGCATGGAACAGCCAGGAGATGGCCCGCCGCGCCACGCATCCGCGTCTGAAGACGACAGCGGCGAATCATAGCTGCACGGCACCGAAAGCCGCCCGCCATTGACCATGCGCTTGCCGAACTCGGTCTCGTTGGCGAGCGACAGCACCGCCTTGCGTAGCCGCGCCTCCTGGTGCGAGTTCGGCGCCATGAAATCGGTCGAGCGGGTGGATTCGCGGATATTCTCGTCGGCCGCCATGCTGCGCTCGACATGGTAGCTTTCGAGCAGGCTTGCGGGCGAGGTGCCACGCAGCACCCGATCGAGCTTCCAGGACAGATTTTCAGCGTCTTCGAGCCCGGAATTGGCCCCGCGCGCGCCGAACGGCGAGACCTGGTGCGCGGAGTCGCCGGCAAAGACCACGCGGCCGTGGATGAAGCGATCCATCCGGCGGCATTGGAATTTGTAGAGCGAGATCCACTCGAACTCGAACTTGTCGTGGCCGAGCATGCGCGCAATCCGCGGCCGCACATTCTCGGGCTTCTTCTCGAGAAGCGGGTCGGCATAGCGGTTGAGCTGAAGGTCGATGCGCCAGACATCGTCAGGCTGCCGGTGCAGCAGCGCCGAGCGTCCCGCATGGAATGGCGGATCGAACCAGAACCAGCGCTCGGTCGGGAATTCCGCGGTCATCTTGACGTCGGCGATCAGGAACTGATCCTCGAACACCTGCCCCGCGAAGTCGGCGCCGACCATCTGCCGCAGCGAGGAGCGCGCGCCGTCGCAGGCGACGACATATTGCGTCTGCAGGCGATAGGCGCCCTCGGGCGTTTCGATCGTCAGGAGGGCCGAATCGTTGCGTTGCTCCAGCGCCGTCACCTTGTTCCGCCAGCGCAGGTCGACCGCAGGCAAATCCTGGATGCGATCGACCAGATAGGCCTCGGCGTAATATTGCTGCAGATTGATGAACGCCGGCCGCTTGTGCCCATCCTCCGGGAGCAGGTTGAACTGATAGAGCTGCTGTTCGCCATGAAAGATGCGGCCGACGCTCCACACCACGCCCTTGGCAACCATGCGGTCGGCGACGCCGAGCCGGTCCCAATATTCCAGCGAACGCTTGGAGAAGCAGATCGCGCGCGAGCCTTCGCCGATGCGGTCGGCATCATCTAAGAGGACGACGCGCTGGCCGCGCTGGGCGAGATCGATCGCCAGCGACAGCCCGACCGGACCGGCGCCAACGATTACCACCGGATGCTCGGCCGGACTTTGGCCGGGGCGATCCTGGTCGCCGTGACGGCGATAGCCGAACTGGATTTTGGCCCGATGCGTATTGGCGGGAGCCATACACTAACCTCGGCTCTGGTCAGGAAGGGACTGATCTGCTAGATAGTCTCACGTGCAACTATTTTGGACCGGAGCCGGACGGCCGTCAACTATATTTCGGAGCACTCTCCTTGGCGAGGACGACAGACACTGCGCTGAAGGCACGCGAGGCAGATCCGCCAACGCCGAAGGCAAAGGCGCGGCTCGATCTGTTCAGATTCGTGCCGTTCCGCCTCAACCGGCTCGCAGCGGAGGTGAGTTCCGCGCTCGCGGTCGAATATCAGGAGCGTCACGGCCTCGACATTCCGGCCTGGCGGGTGATTGCGACGCTCGGATTCCGCAACGATGCCTGCAGCGCGCAGTTCATCGCGCAATGCACCCGCACGCATAAATCCACCATCAGCCGCGCGGTGACCGCGCTGCTGCATGAGAAACTGATCGAGCGCGTCGAGAACGAAGCCGACCGCCGCGAGTTCCGCCTGCAACTGACGACGAAGGGCCGCGCGCTCTACGAAGAGCTCTTCCCGCAACTGCTGCGGCGGGAAGATGAGATCCTCGCCTGCCTCTCGGCGCAGGAACGCAGGCAGCTCTCGGCACTGCTCGGCAAGATCGAGCAGAGCCTCGATCTGATTCAGACCAGCGAAGAGGCGGACGCGAAGCAGGCGTATTAGGGTGCGTGCTCGCAGGAGACAGACGTCGGCTTCATGAGGGCGAGCAGTTGCGGGCTCATCGCAAAGTCAATCGCGAGCGCTCCACGATCAGTTCTCCGCCCTTCGCCATTTGCGCCAGCGCCCGGTAGAGCGCCTCGTGCGTAAGCCCGAGCTCAGCCGCCCAATCCTTCTTGGATTGGCTCAGATTGACGACGCCGCTGTCGCCTTCAGTCTCGATGAAATGGAGGACTCGCTCCCGCGCCGTTCTCAGGCTGAGCCTTTCCGCATTGGCACGCACTTTACGAAGCTCCCGCGCCAGATGGGCGATCCACCCATTGCGAAATTCGGGGACCACAAGCGCTTTGCTGAATGCTTTTCGGGGGATCGCCAACAGCGACGATGGCTGCGCGGCGACTGCATCGCAATGATAGGCGGGTTGATCGAGGCTGGCCTCGGCGAGGAAGCCGTGACGTGCCCGCTGCAGGATGATCTCTCCTCCAGACCTCGAACGGCGGATAAGCCGCACCTCTCCCGAGAGCACGAAGTACATGGCGTGGGGACGGTCGCCCTGACTGAATATTGAGGTATGACGCGAAATTTCCAGCAAGCGCGTGAGCCGCCGTGCCGGCTCCGGCAGGGACGCCAGCAGTGGCGCGGCGCGCGTCAGAGATTTCCAGTCCAAGCCTGAAGCGAGGGCCCGGTCGAGCCTCTTTGGGATTTTTTCGGTCAGGGCCATATGACCGCAATCATATGCGGATCATCTTGGCGCCGCTATGCTTTTCGGATCTCAATTGGGAAAGGCGATCAATGCGCGTCCTCTTCACCATTCTCGTATCGGGTGGACTGGTTCTTTCGGCCGGCTACGCAGCCGCTCAGCATCACATGCATCAGGGCCACATGGACCACGGCACCGCCGCAACCGACACGCGCGAGTTTGTTCAGTTTCCGCCTGAACTGGTCGAACACACCATCGCGAACATGCGGGATCACCTCTCGGCGCTTCAGCAGATCAACGAGGCATTGGCCGCCGGCGAGCCGGAGAAGGCGGGAAGAATCGCCGAGGAGCGGCTGGGCATGAGTTCGCTCCGATTGCACGGCGCGGCGGAGGTCGCCAAGTACATGCCGCAAGGCATGCAGGACACCGGCACAATGATGCACAAGGCCGCGAGCCGTTTCGCCATCGAGGCGCAGAACGTCGGCGTCACCGGTGACCTGAAGCCGGCTATCGGGGCTCTCGGCGAGGTGATGGCTGCTTGCGTGGGTTGCCACGCGGCTTACCGACTCAAGTAGCGCGCAGAGACCTCTCAGCCTGAGTCAAGGACGCGCGGAGCGCGAGCGTCGCTGGACTCGCCGTCATTTCGCAAACGACCGCGACGGCGGCAGATGCAGTGCCCAGGCGTCCACCTTGTCGCTGGCGCGCGGGTAGATCTCCGTCACGATGGGATCGTGGCCGGGAATGTAGCGGTCGGGATGGCCGGCGAGGCGCTCGATCGTCTCCCAGCCGACGGCCATGTCGCCGACATTGTAGACGATCGGAAACGGGCTGCGTCGCTGCAGATTGGCGTAGTAATGCGCGGCGTCGGACGCCAGCACGACCGCGCCGCGCGCGGTCTCGACCTTCACCACCTGGAGGCCGTCGGAATGGCCGCCGACGCGATGCACGGTGACGCCGGGCGCGACCTCGCCATCGCCGGAATGGAAGCTGACGCGCTCGCCATAGACATGGCGCACCATCTGCGTGACGTGCTCGACCGTGAACGGATGTCGCAGCAGGCCATTGCACATGCAGCGGCCGGTGGCATAGGCCATCTCGCGCTCCTGCAGATGGAAGCGCGCGTTCGGGAAGCGGTCGAGATTGCCGGCGTGATCGTAATGCAGATGCGTCACGATGATGTCGCGGATGCTGGAGGCGGCAACGCCGAAGCGCTCGAGCGCATCGACCGGATTGAGCGTCAACTTGCGCGCCCGCAGGCTCGCTTCCTCGGCGTTGAATCCGGTATCGACCAGGATATCGCGTCCCTGCCCCCGGATCAGCCAGACGAAATAATCGAGGTCCTGCGCCGCATTGTCATGCGGGTCGGGCGCCAGGAAGTTCATGCTGGGGGTGCGCGGCGACATCGTCGCATAGCGCAGGGCGTAGATCTCGTAGACGTTTCCCATTGGCTCTGATCCCGGCTCTTGCTTTTCTGGTTGGGCCTGCGCGCACCAAGCCATCGCCCGCCACAAAGGTCAAACATCCGGGGCGGACACGAGGTCACAATGTGAGACCAATCACATTATCGTCGCGAGCGCCGGCCTAACATGATGCCCGGAACCGTGAGCAAGCGTGCGTCGAGGAGAAGCGTGACCACCGAATTATTCCCCTCGCAGCCGGCCTGCACCTCGCGGTCAATTGGCGCGATAATGCAGAATCTCCAAGCGGTTGACGCCCCCGTTCGCCGGTTTGATAATGCACTTTGCGTAAGTTAAGGTCGCCGCGGCGCAAGCTGGAACGGCGCCTTTTTGGCTGGACCGCGCTGATTATGAAAATTCGCTTCCTTTGTCTTCTGCCTTTGCTGCTTGTTTCGTTCATCCCGACCGCGCCGTCGCTTGCGGCCGGCGACCGCTTCGCGCTGGTGATCGGCAATGCCAAATATCCCGATGCCGACAGCCCGCTGAAGGAGCCGATCAACGACGCCCGCGACGTCGCCGACGAGCTCAAGCGCGACGGCTTCTCGGTGGAGGTCGGCGAGAACCTGACCGGCGACGGCATGCGCCGCGCATTCGACAAGCTCTACGGCAAGATCAAGCCGGGCTCGGTGGCGCTGCTGTTCTACAGCGGGTTCGGCATCCAGTCGGCGCGGCAGAGCTACATGATCCCGGTCGATGCGCAGATCTGGACCGAGTCCGACGTCCGCCGCGACGGATTCAGCATCGAAGCGGTGCTGGGCGAGCTCAACACGCGCGGCGCCGGCGTCAAGATCGCGCTGATTGACGCCTCCAGGCGCAACCCGTTCGAACGGCGGTTCCGCAGCTTCTCGGCGGGGCTCACCCCGGTCATCGCGCCGAACGGCACGCTGGTGATGTATTCGGCGGCGCTGGCATCGGTGGTGTCGGATGCCGGCGGCGACCACAGCCTGTTCGTGCAGGAACTGCTCAAGGAAATCCGCGTCCCCGACCTGATGGCGGAGGAAACCCTGAACCGCACCAAGATGGGCGTTACCCGCGCCTCGCGCGGCGAGCAGGTGCCGTGGATCTCGTCCTCGCTCGCCGAAGACTTCTCGTTCATTCCGGGAGCCGCGGGCTCGCGCCCGACGGCGACGACGCCGCCACCGGCGCCTCCCGCACCGGCGCCTCCTCCGGTCGCCAACAACCCGCCTCCGGCTCCGCCGGCCCCACCACCGGCACCGGTGGCTTCGAACAATCCGCCGGCGCCGCCCGCACCTCCATCACCACCTCCCGCACCGAAACCGCAGGTCGAGGCCGCGCTGCCTCCGGCTCCGCCGCCCCCGCCGGTCAAACCCGCCGAGCCGGCTCCGAACGCGGATGGCGGGCCGAGCGCGTCCGCGCTGGCGGAGGATCCCACCATCAAGAGCCTGACGGCCAAGATCGCCGCCAATCCCGATGACCAGAATGCGCTGTACCGGCGTGGACAGGTCTATGCCAGCAAGGGGGCCTACAGCCTCGCCATCAAGGATTTCGACGACACGCTGCGGATCAATTCGAAGGACGTCGAGGCGCTGAACAACCGCTGCTGGACCCGGACCGTGGTGGGCGATCTCCAGGGCGCTTTGAAGGATTGCAACGAGGCCCTGCGGCTGCGGCCGAACTTCGTCGACGCGCTGGATAGCCGGGGGCTGGTGAACCTCAAATCCGGGGCGGTGAAGAACGCCATTGCCGATTTCGACGCGGCGCTGAGGATCAACCCGCGCCTGACCTCCTCGCTCTATGGGCGCGGCCTCGCCAAGCAGCGCAATGGCTCGGTCCAGGAGGGGGCGCTGGACATCGCCAATGCCAAGGCGATGGACCCGAATATCGTCCAGGAATTCGCAAGCTACGGAGTGCGTTGATATTTTTTTGGTTTGAGGCGGGCGCCGCCTCGAACCCCCAGCGGTCCGGCCAAGACTAACGGAACGGATGCCGCAGGCGGCCTTCGTCGCCATTTGCAGGAATTTTGGAACCGCGCGGACTTCGCGCAGGAGGGACAGACAATGAGATTGGCTGCAAAGGGACTGACCGCGATCTTGTCCATCGTCACCCTCGGTGCGGCGCTGTCGCTGACACCGGCGTTCGCCGGCGACGACAACAACAGCAAGAACGTCACCGAGGACGAGATCGTCCGCGCCCTGGCGCCGCCGAAAAAGCCCCTGACCCGCGGCCTCTCGATGGCACCGCAGGCCGACCCGGCGCCGAATCCGGCGGAAACCAAGCTGATGCAGTCCGTCCGCGGCCGCACCACGCGATCGCTGTCCTCGACAGAGCGCGAGGAGATCGCCTCCGCCGCCAAGGACAAGCCGAATATCGATCTCGAAATCACCTTCGACTACAACTCGGCCAATATCAGCGCCAAGTCGATGCCCTCGGTGCAGGCGCTCGGCCGTGCGCTGACCAGCCCCGACCTGAAGGGCTCCACCTTCGTGGTCGCCGGCCACACCGATGCCGCCGGCGGCGAAAGCTACAATCAGGACCTGTCGGAACGCCGCGCGGATTCGATCAAGCGCTATCTGGTCGAGAAGTACGGCATCGCCGCGAGCGACCTCGTCACGGTCGGCTACGGCAAGAGCAAGCTGAAGGATCCGAGCCAGCCGATGGCCGAGGTGAACCGCCGCGTGCAGGTCGTGAACATGGAAAACAAGACCACCGCATCGAAGTGACCACCGCGTAATCCTTTGCAGTGACACGTTCCGATGTGGTGTAAAGTCTCAAGCCCAGCGCGCGTCCCGCAACCCTGCGGGACGCCGCTTCGTTTCAGGCAAACGCCCCCGCCAACCACGCGCCAGGCCAGGATGATCCGGCGATGAACATCTCCGAATATCTCAAGCCTGCGGGAACCGTGGCGTTCATCGTTGCGCTCGGCGTCGGCTATTACTGGTTCGAGCATCGGCATCACCCCGAGCCGAAGGAGACGCCGGGCGAAGCGCTCGTCATCGTGACGAAGTCGACCAATGCCTGCTTCTCCGACCTGGTGCGAGCGACCGGCTTCTTCGTGCCGCGGCGCGAGGCCGTGGTCATGGCCGATCAGGAGGGATCGAGGGTCACCGACCTCTTCGTCACCGAAGGCACTGTCGTCACCGAGAACCAGGAGCTGGCGCGGCTGACGGCGCCGCCGCAGATCCCCGGCCAGCCGCAACGGCCGGGCCCGCAGGGGCCGATCTCGCTGAAGGCGCCTGCGCCGGGCCTGATCACGGAAGTCCGCACCATCGTCGGCGCACCGGCCTCGCCGCAGGCCGGACCGATGTTCCGCATTGCCGTCAACAACGAGATCGAGCTGGATGCTCAGGTCCCGGCCGTGCATATGCCCAAGCTCAGCCCCGGCGCGACGGTGCGGATCAGCCGGGACGACGCCGCCGATCTGATCGGCCGCGTCAGGCTGGTCGCGCCCCAGATCGACCGCGCCACGCAGCTCGGCCGCGTCCGCATCAGCCTCACCAACAATCCGTCGCTGAAGGTCGGCGTGTTCGCCCGCGCCTCGATCGACGCCAAGCGAAGCTGCGGCGTCGCGGTCCCCAAGACCGCGATCGACCATCTCACCGTGCAGGTGGTCAAGGGCAACATCGTCGAGACGCGGCGGGTGCGCGTCGGGCTGACATCCGACAGCCAAACGGAAATCCTCGAAGGGGTCAACGTCGGCGAGATCGTCGTGGCCGACGCCGGCTCCTCGCTCCATGACGGCGACCAGATCAAGACCATGTTCGCCGATGAACTCGATCGCACGCGGGTACGCTGATGGCTCTCAATATCTCGGCATGGTCGATCCGCAATCCGCTGCCGTCGGTGGTGTTTTCGATCATCCTCCTGATTCTCGGCTGGACCTCCTTCAGCAAGCTCGCGATCACGCGGCTGCCGTCGGCCGACATTCCCGTGATCTCGGTCGCGGTGGCGCAGTTCGGCGCCGCGCCCGCGGAGCTCGAATCCCAGGTCACCAAGACGGTTGAAGACGCCGTCTCCGGCGTCGAGGGTATCAGGCACATCACCTCCTCGATCACCGACGGTGTCTCGGTCACCACCATCCAGTTCGCGCTCGAGACCAACACCGACCGCGCGCTCAACGACGTCAAGGACGCGGTGACGCGCGTGCGCTCGAACCTGCCGCAGAACGTCACCGAGCCCTTGATCCAGCGCGTCGACGTGATCGGCCTGCCGATCGTCACCTACGCCGCGATCTCGCCCGGCAAGACGCCGGAGCAGCTCTCCTATTTCGTCGACGACGTGGTCAAGCGCGCGCTGCAGGGCGTGCGCGGCGTCGCCCAGGTGGAGCGCATCGGCGGTGTCGAGCGCGAGATCCTGGTCTCGCTCGATCCTGATCGCCTGCAGGCGATGGGACTGACCGCGGTCAATGTCAGCCAGAGCCTGCGCGGTACCAATGTCGACGTCGCCGGCGGCCGCGCCGAGATCGGCAAGAACGACCAGGCGATCCGCACGCTCGCCGGCGCCAAGACGCTGAGCGATCTCGCCGGCACCATGGTCCCGCTGTTCGGCGGCGGCGAGGTCCGGCTCGACGACCTCGGTACCGTCACCGACACCATCGCCGACCGCCGCACCTTCGCCCGCTTCAACGGCGAGCCGGTGGTCGCGCTCGGCATCAAGCGCTCCAAGGGCGCGAGCGACGTCAAGGTCGCCGAAGCCGTGCAGAAGCGCATCGACGCGCTCAAGGCCGCCTATCCCGATGTCGACCTCAAGCTGATCGACACCTCCGTCGACTACACCAACGGCAATTACGAAGCGGCGATCTCGACCCTGTTCGAAGGCGCCATCCTCGCCGTCGTCATCGTGCTGCTGTTCCTGCGCGACCTTCGCGCCACCATCATCGCCGCGGTCTCGCTGCCGCTGTCGATCTTCCCGGCGTTCTGGGCGATGGACATCCTCGGCTTCTCGCTCAACCTCGTCAGCTTCCTCGCCATCACGCTGTCGACAGGCATTTTGGTCGACGACGCCATCGTCGAGATCGAGAACATCGTGCGGCACATGAACATGGGCAAATCGCCCTACCGTGCCGCGTTAGAGGCCGCCGACGAGATCGGCCTCGCCGTGATCGCGATCTCGCTGACCATCATCGCGATCTTCGCGCCGGCAAGCTTCATGTCGGGCATCGCCGGACAGTTCTTCAAGCAGTTCGGCATTACGGTCTCGGTGCAGGTGTTCTTCTCGCTGCTCGCGGCGCGGTTCGTGACGCCGATGCTGGCGGCCTATTTCCTCAAGCATCATTCCCACGAAGAGCCGCCGCCGGGCCGCATCCTGCGCACCTATCACGGCCTCGTCTCGTGGTCGGTGAAGCATTATTTCATCACCGTGCTGATCGGCTTCGGCATCTTCGCGGCCTCGATCTGGAGCATCACGCTGCTGCCGCAGGGCTTCCTGCCGGCGCAGGACAGCGCCCGCTCGCTGCTCGCGCTCGAACTGCCGCCGGGCACGCAGCTCGCCTATACCGAGAAGGTCACCGAGGACATCGTCGCGCGCCTGCGCAAGCGGCCCGAGGTGAAGAGCATCTTCGTCGATGGCGGCCGCGTCCCTCCCGGGACGCAGGAAGTCCGCCGCGCCTCCCTGATCATCAATTACACGCCCAAGAACGACCGCAAGATCACTCAGCGCGAGCTCGAATTCTCGATCAGCCAGGAGCTGGAGAACGTTCCCGATATCCGCTTCTGGTTCCTCGACGAGAACGGCCTGCGCGCGATCTCGCTGGTGGTAACGGGTGTCGACGCCAACATCGTCAACAACGTCGCCAGCGAGCTCGCGACGCAGATGAAGCGGATTCCGACCATCTCCAACGTGATCTCGGAAACCTCGCTGGAACGTCCCGAGCTGCGCATCGAGCCGCGCGCCGATCTCGCCGCACGGCTCGGCGTCTCGACCGAAAGCCTGTCGCAGACCATCCGCGTCGCCACCATCGGCGACGTCGGTCCCGCACTCGCCAAGTTCGACGTCGGCGATCGCCTGGTGCCGATCCGGGTGCAGTTCGAAGACGCCGCGCGCGGCAATCTGAAGACGCTGGAGCAGCTGCGGGTGCCGCTCGGCGAGCACGGCGAGAAGGGCGGCGTGCCGCTCTCGGTCATCGCCGACGTCAAGCTCGACCAGGGCCCGACCAGCATCAACCGTTATGACCGCGAGCGGCAGGCCACCGTCGCCGCCGACCTCGTCGGCTCCGCGGCGCTCGGCGACGCCACCAAGAAGATCTACGATCTCCCCGTCATGAAGAGCCTGCCGAAGGGCGTGAAGGTCTCACCTTCCGGCGATGCCGAAAGCCTCAACGAGCTGTCCGACGGCTTCGCCACCGCGATCACGGCCGGCCTGATGATGGTCTATGCGGTGCTGGTGCTGCTGTTCGGCACCTTCCTGCAACCGATCACCATCCTGTTCTCGCTGCCGCTCTCGATCGGCGGCGCGATCGCCGCGCTGCTCATCACCGGCAAGCAGCTCACCACGCCGGTGTGGATCGGCATTCTGATGCTGATGGGCATCGTCACCAAGAACGCGATCATGCTGGTGGAATTCGCGATCGAATCCATCAATTCCGGCAAGCCGCGCGACGAAGCGATGATCGACGCCGGCATGAAACGCGCCCGCCCCATCGTGATGACCACGATCGCGATGGCCGCCGGCATGATGCCGAGCGCGCTCGCGGTCGGCGCCGGCGGCGAGTTCCGTTCGCCGATGGCGCTCGCGGTGATCGGCGGCTTGATCTTCTCGACCATCCTGTCGCTGGTGTTCGTGCCCGCGATGTTCATGGTGATGGACGATTTCGGCGCCCTGATCTGGCGCTTCGGCAAGCGCCTGATCGTGCACAGCGCGGACGCCGAGACGGGTGGTCATCACGAGGCGACAGACGCGGCACACGCGCCCACGAATGTCGCGCGCCCTGCGGCGGAGTAAGTTACGCCGGCGCGTTTCGCGGCGAAACGAACATCTCGCCGCGATGGCTGCCCTTACTCGTTCCGCGCGATCGCGGTCAGCTTCGTCATGTTCCGCAGCAGGATGCGGCCGCGCTGGAGGTCCAGGATCGCGTCCTTGCGCCAGGCCTGAAGCTGGCGATTGACGCTCTCGCGGGCGGCGCCGACGAAGACGCCGAGCTGCTCCTGCGAGATGTGCACCTCGGAGCCGAAATCGGCGGCGAGCGCGCAGAGCCGGCGCGCCAGGCGCACCGGCAGCGGCTGCAACATGGATTCCTCCATGCGCTCGCTCTGCCAGCGGATGCGCTGGCAGAGCAGCGCGATGATCTTGATCGCGACCTTGGGCTCGCGCTCGAGGAAGGCGAGGAAGTCTTCGCGCCGCAGCACGAACAATTCGCTGGCTTCGCCGGCAGTCGCATCCGCCGTGCGGCTCTGGCCGTCCAGCACGGCGACCTCGCCGAACAGATCGCCCGGCCCCATGAAGTTCAGCGTCAGCCGGCTGCCGTCGGAGGCGCCGGTCTCGATGCGCACCTGGCCGCGGCGCACGCCGAACAGCGCATCGCCCGGGTCGCCCTTCTGGAACAGCACCTCGCCATTCGCCAGATGCTGGGTGTGGCAGAGGCTGGACAGCCGCTGGAGTTCATCCGCCCCAAGATCGGCGAACATGGCATTCATTTTCAGAATGACCGCAAATTCGGCCTGCTTGCTCATTTCAACGTCCTTGTGAATTCCTTGGCCAGGTTCTGTGGCAAACCACTTGCAAATCGCTTGGAAGCATCAACGTCAGAATCGCGTAAAACCGCGTCGGGAAAGTGTGTCATAAGTCACATAACTTTGCAGCACCTCCCGACTATTTTTAGCGACTTGGAGCGGCTTCCCATCCCGGGATAAACTCGGGCTTAAAGGACGGGGCATCTGCCGGATGCGGCGCCGCTCGTCCGTTTTTGGAAAGTCGACATGAGAGCCGTGAAATTCGTCGGCGCAGCTTTGGCCGCCGTCATCGTCGTGATCGTCCTCCTGCTGGTGATCGGGATCCCCTCGGGCTTCCTGACCGCGACGATTGCCTCGCGCGTCGAGCAGGCGAGCGGCTATCGCCTCTCGATCGACGGCACCACCAGGATCAGCCTGTGGCCGACGCTGAACATCACGCTCAAGGACCTCACGCTGTCCGACCCAAAGGACCGCAGCGGCATTACGCGGGTGACGATCGACAGCGTGCAAGCCGACATGTCGCTTTCGAGCGTATGGTCGGGCCATCCTGACATCAAAGAGATCGTCGTCACCCATCCGGTGTTGTACCAGCCGCTGCTGCGTGAGCGTCTGCCGAACGCCGATGCATCGCCGAAACCGATCGCACTCGATGCGGATGGCGCGAGCATCGGCCAAGTCAAGATCATCAACGGCGAAGTCGCATTCTCGCGTGCCCGCGATCGTGTCGACAGCCGCATCAGCGCCATCAACGCCGACGCCGTCATAAGCCTCGACCGCAAGGTCAATCTCGCCGGCACCGCACGCGTCGGCGAGCACCCGACCAAGTTCGACATCAAGGCGACACCGCCGGCGCCCCCGATCGAGCGACAGAGCATCCCCGTGGATTTCGTCATCGACATGCCCGACGTGCTGAAGTCTCAGCTGGCCGGCCATGCCGACATGCGACTGAACGGCGCGGTCGTGATGATCAATGGCGTCAATGGCACGCTCGGCGATGGCGGCTTCAACGGCTGGGCCTCGGTCGACATCGCCAGCAAACCTCTGGTGAAGGTCGATCTCGATTTCCAGCGGCTTGCGATCCCGCTGGCGAAATCGCCCGAGGGCGCGACCGGCCAGCCCTGGAGCGATACGCCGATCGACGTGTCCGGGCTCAACTATGTCGACGCGCAGATCAGGATCTCGGCGAACGAAGCCGTCATCGGCGATGCCCGTCTTGCACCACTGGCGCTCGATGCGAAGCTCGCCGGCGGCGTCTTGAAGGCGGGCACCGCGAATCTCGGCGCCTATGGCGGCCAAGTCTCGGGCGAGGTGATTCTCGACGCGACCAGCGGCGCGCCGAGCTTTGCGATGCATTCCGACCTCGTCGGCGTGCGCGCGCTGCCACTGCTGCAGGGCCTTGCCGAATTCGACCGGATCGACGGCAGGCTGCAGGCCAAGCTCGCGCTGCGCAGCGCCGGCGCCAGTCAGCGCGCGCTGATGGCGAACGTGCAGGGCACCGCCTTCGTCAATTTCCAGGACGGCGCCATCCGCGGCATCAACGTCGCGCAGATGATCCGCTCGCTGACATCGGGCACGCTGTCGGGCTGGCAGGGAAACCAGGACAACAGCCAGGAGCAGAGCACCGACCTCTCGCAACTCTCGGCGTCGTTCCGCATCGACAAGGGCCAGGCGGTGACGACCGATCTCAACCTGATCGGACCGCTGGTGCGTGTCACCGGCGCCGGCACGATCGCGCTCGACACCAAGATGATGGGTTTTCGCGTCGAGCCGAAGCTGGTGATGACGACGCAAGGCCAGGGCCGCGCGTCCGAGCCGGTCGGCTTCGGCATCCCCGTGATGATCACAGGCGCGTGGTCGCAGCCACGGATCTACCCTGATATGGCCGGTGTGCTCGACAATCCGGACGCGGCCTATGCGAAGCTGCGCGAGATGGGCAAGGGCCTGTTCGGACCCGATGGTGCCGGGCTCGGCAACATATTGAACAGTTTTGGCCTCGGTGGCGCCGCACCGAGCGGCAACGCCAATCCGCAAGCCCCGCAGCAGGGGCAAGGACAGGGACAGAACAATCTGCTCGGCGGCCAGCTGGGCGAGGCGATCGGCAATCTGATCCAGCAGGGGCTCGCAGGCGGCGCCGGAAACAGCACCGGCCGCAGCCGCAGCCTGCCCGGCGCGCCGACCAGCCCGGCGCCGCAGGCTTCGCCCGCGCCCCCAACCCAGGACCCGGCCGAGGCGCAGCAGGACAGTCAGCCGATGAACGACCTGATGCGACAGCTCTTTAACAGGTGATTGGGGGATCAAGGCATCGAACTCCACGCGAAGCCCTTACACCGCCTCATCACACAGCTCTTCCTCCGAACGGAGGAGGGAGCCTGTCAGCTGCGGCAATCCGCCGCCCTGCCGGTCAGCCCTGCATTCACCGGCGGGTCCCACACCTGCGCCTGGTCCGGCCTCTTGCCCGTCCAAAAGCCCAAATTGTGCTAGAAGGGCAATGGGCCTGTACCGCCCATAGCGCCGGCGTCGGCCGCGGCGCGAGAGGAACCGGATGACGGGTGCGAAAGACAAGACCTGGTTTCTGCGCGAGGGCCTGTTCGCCAAATACGTCGTCTCCCTCGTCGGCCTCGTCGTGTTCGTGCTTGCCGTCAACGGCGCGATGGAGACCTGGATCTCCTATCGCGCCACCAAGACACAGCTGACTGACGGGCTCGAGGACAAGGCGCAAGGCGCCGCCCGGCGCATCGAGCAATCCGTCTCCGAGCTGGAGCGCCAGATCAGCTGGGTGACCACGGCCAGCCGTGACACGATCGAGAAGCGCCGCGCCGACTACGCCCAGCTGCTGCAACAGGTCGCCGTAGTCTCGCAGCTGTTCCAGCTCAATGGCGAGGGTCGCGAGGTGCTGCGCGTCTCGCGCCAGTCGACCACGACCGGCGGCAATGCCGACCTCGCGCGCGACATACGCTTCACCGAAGCGGTCGCCCGCGGCGTCAGCTATGCCCCGGCCTACTTCGTCGACCAGAAGCCGGTGATGTCGATCTCGGTGGCGCATTCCGGCTTCAACGCCGGCGTCACGGTGGCCGAGGTCGATCTCGGCTTCCTCTCGGACTTTCTGTCCGACGCCCAGGTCGGCAAGGCCGCCTTTGCCTATGTGGTCGACGCGCGCGGCCGCGTGCTCGCGACCTCGTCGAAAGGACCCGAGATCGGCAAGGACCTGTCGAAGCTGCCGCAGGTTGCGGCTGCCATCGCGCCGGGCCGCGAGCCCGACACGTCAGGCACCGATTTCAACGGCCATTCGGTGCTGTCGGCCGCGAGCACGGTGCCGAAGCTCGGCTGGAGCGTGTTGTTCGAGCAGCCGACCACGCAGGCCCTGACGCCGATCCGCGACCAGCTCGTGCGCATCGCGCTTCTGATCGGCATGGGCCTGTTGGTCGCGATCCTCGCCGGCACGCTGCTGGCGCGCCGCATGATCATTCCGATCACGGCGCTGCGCGATGGCGCGCACAGGCTCGGCGAAGGCGACTTCAGCCACCGCATCGACGTGCACACTTCGGACGAGCTGGAGGAGCTCGCCGGCCAGTTCAACCGCATGGCCGGCCAGCTGCAGGAGACGTACACCAACCTCGAGACGAAGGTCGAGGAGCGCACCCGCGATCTCGCGCAGTCGATCAACGAGCTGAAGGTGCTGGAAGAGGTCGGCCGCGCCCTCGCCTCCTCGCTCGACCTCAACGCCGTGCTGCCGACGATCGCCGCCCGCGCGCTGGAGATCAGCCATGCCGATGCGGTGCTGATCTACGGCTATGAGGCCGAACGACATCGCTTCAATTTGATCGAGGCCAAGGGCATCGACAAGTCGGCTGAGGGCGTCCATGTCACCATCGACGAAGGCGCGAACATCCTGAGCCATGCCGCCGCGAGCGGCGAGCCGATCGCGATTGCCGATCTCGACCACGCCGCCGAGCAGCCCTTGCGCGACGTCGCGGTCGCCGCTGGCTTCCATTCGGTGCTGGTGGTGCCGCTGCTCGACCAGCAGGGCACGCTCGGCGCGCTGGTGGTGCTGCGCCGGGCGATCGGCGCATTCGAAGGAAGCCTCACCGGCTTGATGCGCACCTTCGCCAACCAGGCCGTGCTGGCGATGCGCAATGCGCGCCTGTTCACCGAGGTCGATCACAAGAGCCACGCGCTGGAGACGGCGAACGAGACCGTGCGCGCCCAGGCCGACAAGCTCAAGCAGCAGACCGAGCAGCTCAAGGACTGGAACAAGTCGCTGGAAGAGCGCGTCAAGACCCAGCTCGGCGAGATCGAGCGCATTCGCAAGCTCGAGCGCTTCCTCGCGCCGCAGGTGGCGCAGCTGATCGCCTCATCGGACAGTCCGGAAGGATTGCTCACCAGCCAGCGCCGCGAGGTGACGGTGGTGTTCTGCGACCTGCGCGGCTTCACCGCGTTCACGGAAGCGACCGAGCCGGAAGAGGCGATGAACGTGCTGCGCGAGTATCACGCGGCCCTCGGCAAGCTGATCTTCAAATACGAGGGCACGCTGGACAAATACGCCGGCGACGGCGTGATGATCCTGTTCAACGCGCCGATCCAGTTCGAGGACCATACCGCGCGCGCCGTGAAGATGGCGGTGGAGATGCGCGACACGATCGGCCCGCTGACCGAACGCTGGCGCAACCGCGGTCACAGCCTCGGCTTCGGCATCGGCATCGCGCTCGGCTATGCCACGCTCGGCCAGGTCGGCTTCGAGCAGCGGCTGGAATATGCCGCGATCGGCAGCGTCACCAACCTTGCGTCTCGCCTGTGCAGCGAGGCCAAGCCCAACCAGATCGTGGTCAGCCGCCGCGTCTACGGCATGGTCGAGCCATGGGTCGAAGCCCGCGCCCTCGACGATCTCCAGCTCAAAGGCTTCAATCACCCGGTGCTGGCGATGGAGATCCTCGGCTGGCGCGAGGCGGTGGACAACGTGCTGGATGCGACGGCGGCAAGGCGGAGGATGTGAACGGAAGAGCAGGCCACCTGCTCCTCTAATCAAGCCCGTCTTCGCTAATCACGCCCCCCGCTTCGGCCCGATCGCCTCGAACGCGGCCTTCTGCTCGCCGCTCAGATCGAATTCGAAATCGTCGAGCGCGTCAGCGACGCCGGCGACCGCCTGCTGCATCGTCTGGAGGCGCGTCTTCACGGCGGCGAGGCGGGCCTGCGGGGTGGCTGCCGCCTTCATCGGGCAAGAGCTCAGCGTCTGCAGAGTGCGGAGCGTGGTGTCCTGGAGCACGTCGAGGCGGGCGCGGCCGGTGTCGTCGAGCTTCAGGGTCGAGGCGATGTCGTCGGCGGGCCATTGCTGCTGCACGAGCTGCTCGTACTGGCGCTGGGCCTGCACATCGTAGCGGGGATCGTAATTGGGATCGCAGGCTTTGCCCGCCTGCGCCGCTTGAGCCGGCTGCGCGTCCTTGTGCTGAGCCGAAGCAAGCGCGGCCTGGCGCTCCCTCGCCAGCGAGTCGAACTTAGCTTTCTGGCCGTCGTCGAGCAGCTCGACGAATTTGGCGAGCGGCTGCGCCAGCGCATCGATGGCCTTGATCATCGCATCGAGGCGGGCCTGCATCACACCGAGGCGCTCGGCGGCATTGGTGGGCGCCTGCGCCGGGCAGGAGGCGCGAATGGTATCGCGCGCGCTCGTCCAGGCCGATGCGAGCTCATCCAGCGCGGTGCGCTGCATCTCGTTCGGCTGCACGGCGGCGGCGATGCGCTCGACGGGCAGGCCGCCGGTGTCGCTGCTGTCGCAAACCGCCTCGGCCGACGGCACACGTCGCGCACGACGGCCATGCGGCGCGGTGTAGGCGGCGAGCTCCGGGGCCGCGTAGGGCGCGAAGATCGCGGCGTAGATATCGCCATAGCCGTACAGCGAGAGGCTGGTGGTATCGCCATCAATCACCGCATTGGTGAGATCGTCATGCGCGAACGGCCAGAACATGGGACCGATCCAGCCATAGCTGCCGTCCGGATGCCGCCACCAGCCCTGCGGACGACGCCCCCCGTGCCAGCCCGAGAGCGCGGCCTGCGCCGTGAGCGCCGCGCGCATGACATAGGGGTTCGCTGGCTGGCCGCGCTCGCTGCCGCGCGGATCTTGCGACCGCAGCGCCGCGGAGCGATAGCGGCCGCCGCGCACCGCCATGCGGGCGTGGCGAAGGCGCGACAGGCCGAGCATATGACCGACGGCAAAGCGCGCCACGCCGAGCGGTCCGCCGCGGAATCCGAACTGCGCCTGCGCCGTATCAGGCAGCATCACTGTCAGAAGCACCAGCACCGCGCCGGCCAGCGCCAGCCTCAAGCGCGATCCCGATAGGCTCACCGAGTTGACCACCGAGCTGACCACCTCTTGGCCCTCCTCCAGCGCCAAGCGCGCATCACGACGCATGAGCAAGACTCGCGAGGGAACCAATTGTTCCACGGCGAGACGACCAAAGCGTCGCAGAGCTGTGAGGCATCATCGCGGCGCGCTTTACCTCGCCCCGCTTGCGGGGAGAGGTCGGAACGCATCGTCAGATGCGTTCCGGGTGAGGGGGTACGGGTCTATCGACGGAGAATGATCGCGGAGATAGCCCCTCACCCCGCCCTCTCCCCGTAAGAACGGGGCGAGGGAGACGAAGGACCGCCGTCTCGGCCACGCCTTACTGCGCCTTTTGCGGCACCACCACCGTCTGACCTGGATAGATCAGGTTGGGGTTGTGGATCTTTTCGCGGTTGGCGTTGAAGATCACGGCGTAGCGGGCGCCGTCGCCATAGGCGAGGCGGCTCAATGCCCAGAGACTGTCGCCGCGCGAAATCACCCGGCTGCCGCTGGCCTCGACCGTTCCGGTGGTGAGCGCGTCCGCGGGCGAGGCCGATGCGACCGTCGGCCCTGCCGCCGGCACCCGCGCCATCGACTTGGGTTTGGGCGCGCCCATCAGGCGGGGCCGAACCGCCGATCGCTCCGGGACCGCCGCAAGGCGCGGCGACGGCAGGGCAGCGAGGTCGGATTTGTCGTCGGGCTTCGCATCAGGCTTTGCGTCTTGCTTTGCGACCGGTGTGACGCGCGCGGGCGGCGCGACTTCAGCGATCGTCACCGGCATGGTGCGGCCGGACTGCGTGACGGTGCCGTCGGGTGCGTGAGCGCGCAGCGCCAGCTCGTAGCTGCCGGCGGGAAGCTTTGGCGGAGTCATGACGAACTGCCCGGACGCATCGGCCACGACGCTGTCGAGCGGTTGCCCGTCGCGCAGCAGCTCGACCTTCGCGCCCGGCGCGGCCTGGCCTGCGATCACCGCCGCCTCGCCATGATCGTCAACGCGCGCGACGTCGAAACGAGGGCCGGTGTCCGCCACGGAAGGCTGCGGCTTCACTGGAGCGACATCGGCCAGCGCCGTGACCTGCTTCCGCGTCTCCGCGAGCGCATCCGGCTTCGGCGCGTCGGCAGTCACAGGGGCAACGGACGGCGCAGGCGGTGCGGCCGCAGCGAGCTTCGGCTCTTCAACCTTCAACTCTGTCTTGGGCTCGACCTTCACCTCAGGCTTGGCCTCAAGCTTGGCTTCATCCTTGGCCTCGGCCTTTGCCTCCGGCTTGCTCTCGGGCTTGGTGACGGCGGCGACCTCGGTGCTTGCCCCGCCCGGCAGCATGCGGCGCAGCTCGGTTGGACCGATCACCAGCACGGTGCCGGCCACCGCGAGCAGACAGAATGCAATGACGGCCTTGGATGCGGTGATCATCAGCCTTCAAACCTCGATCAAAAACTCAGGTCGCAAATCATCAGGCGCAAATTGCGCCGTTTTGGCACCGGCAGCAAGCCGGTCATAGGGATGAACCGAGTGGGCCCTGTCGGCGTCAAATCAACGAGGCCGTAGCGGCCATTCTTTTTGGAATTTCATCATGCCCGCATTTTGCCGCGCCGCGCCATTTCTGGCGCTTGCCCTGACGCTCGCCGCCTCTCCCGCGCTGTCCGCCTCCGGGCCGCCGCCGGGATTCGTCCTGACGGACAATCCAGATCTCGCCTTCACCTCGCCGGACGGCGCCACCAGGCTCGAGCAGTACATGAAGGACAGCGAAGATCTGTTCGGCGTCAAGTGGCAGGTCTGGGCGCGACGCGGCGACCAGATGACGGAGCTGAAGCCCGAGCAGGGCTATGGCGCCGGCTTCCGCTTCACCGCGGACTCGCAATGGCTGGTGCGGATGCAGAAGACCGGCTCGGGCGAGCAGGATTTGTTCCTCTATCATCTCGAGAACGGCGTCTTCGTTGGTGCCACCAAGAAGAAGTCGCTCAGTGAGCTCGCCTGGGCCTATTTCTATGGCCGCCCGGAAACGAAGCACTTCGCCAGGCTCGACTTTCACATCTCGGCCAATCTGCTGGAAGGCACGGAAAACGCCTATCAAGAGCTCGGCATGAACTGGCCCAACAACCGCTACCTCGTGATCGGCCTCGGCGGCGAGTACGACAAGCACCCGAAAAACACCGTGATGAAAGGACTGGGCGGCTGGCGATGCCGCTATGATCTCCAGACCGGGAAATTCGACGTGCCCGAGATCTTCGCCAAGGATAATGCGCAGGCGCTGACATGGGAAGTGAAGCGGGAGTGAGAGGAGACGCTTTGTAGGGTGGACAAAGGCGCTCTTGCGCCGTGCCCACCATCTGCCTCGACCGCAAAAAGTGCGTGGGCACGCTACGCTTTGCCCACCGTACAGGACCTTGTCCACCGGCGCCGCGCCAAGCCCCTGATATTGTTCCGATTCATAGTTCCCTAACCTTTAATGGTAACGGGCTCTTGTCGGTTTTGCGGCATCCTGCATCCCACGGGAGGGCTGGATGGGCACATCGATTCGATGGACCGCACGATTGCGCGCGCTGCTTCGCCGCTGGCGGGGCGCGCCGCTGACGTGGCTGATCGCCGGCGGCTTCGTACTGATGGCGGCCATGGCCATCGGCACCGGCCTCACCGTCGATCGCTTCCGCCAGAACGCGATCGAGAGCGGCCGCGACAGCCTGGAAAACTCGGTTCGCCTGCTCGCCCGTCATTTCGACCGCGAGTTCGAGGATTTTGCGGTGCTGCAGAAAAGCATCATCGCGGAACTCGAAAGCCACGGCATCGAGTCCGCCGATGTGTTCCGCAGCGAGATGGCAACGCTCGCCATGCATGAGGTGCTGCGCGCCAAGGCCAGCGGCTGGTCGGACGTCGCCGGCGCCAACGTATTCGACTCCGACGGCAGGCTGATCAACTCGTCGCGGAGCTGGCCCGTCCCCGACGTCTCGGTTTCCGATCGCAGCTATTTCGCTCGTCTCAAGGGCGATCCGGCGGCGCAGGAGGAGGTCGAGGTGGTGCCGGGCCGGTTCGGGTCCGGGCCGGCGATCGTGTTCGCAAGGCGCGTATCCGGTCCGCACGGCGAGTTCTTCGGGCTGGTGTCGCGCGCCATCACGCCCGACCAGCTCGAAGCCTTCTTCGCCTCGGCCGGCCTCGGCGAGGATTCGTCGATTGCCATGCATCACCAGAACGGGCAGTTGTTGGCACGCATCCCGCATGCCGATGCGATGATCGGGAAGAATTTCCGGGGCGGCACGCCGGAGCAGATGGCGGTGTTCGAGCGCACCTCCGTCACCACGCAGCTCGCAAGCCCGATCGACGGCAAGGACCGCATCGTCGCTTCGCGCCTCCTGGCGGGCGAGCCGCTGGTCGTGGTCGCCACCAAATCGCTGGATGCGACGCTCGCCACCTGGCGCACGCAAACCAAGTTCTTCGTCGCCGTGGCCGTCGTGTCGATGGGCCTGCTCGTGCTCACGCTGGTCCTGATCTTCCGCCAGATGACGCGCCGGCTCGCCCTGGAGAAGGAGCAGCTCGACACCGCGATGAACACGATGACGCAAGGCCTGCTGATGTTCGACCAGGACCAGCGGCTGATCGTCTGCAACCGCCGTTACATCGAGATGTATGGTCTCTCGACCCATGTCGTGAAGCCCGGCGCCTATTTCCGCGACGTGATCCAGCATCGCGCCGATACCGGATCGTTCGACGGCGACGTCGATTCCTATTGCGACGCCATCCTGGACAACGTCGGTCGGACCCAGAGCAACATCGTCGAGACCTCGGACGGCCGCCTGATCGAGATCAAGAACCAGCCCGGCGCGGCCGGCGGCTGGCTCGCCACCCATGACGACGTCACCGAACGCATCCGCGCCGACGAGCGCATCGCGCATCTGGCGCATTACGACGCGCTGACCGACCTGCCCAACCGCGTGCTGATGCGCGGCCATCTCGAACGGCGCGTCGCGGAGCTCGCCCAGGGCCATCCGTTCGCGATCCTCTATATCGACGTCGACGAATTCAAGGGCGTCAACGATTCGCTGGGACACGAGGTCGGCGACGAATTGCTGCGACAGGTGGCGAGCCGCCTGCGCGCCTGCGTCAGCGGCAACGATATGGTGGCACGGCTCGGCGGCGACGAGTTCGCGATCATCAAGGCTGCGAGCTGCGACCAGGACGAGCTGAGCGCGCTGGCCGAACGGATCCTGGCCTCACTGCGCATGCCGGTCGACTGCAAGGGCCAGGAGATCACCACCAATGCCAGCATCGGCATCGCGATCGCGCCCGACCACGGCGACGTCATCGACGACCTGCTCAAGCGCGCAGACCTCGCGATGTACGCCGCCAAGTCGGAAGGACGCGGCACCTTCCGCATCTTCGTGCCCGAATACGACGACAAGGCGCGGCAGCGCCGCCAGCTCGAGCTTGATTTGCGCCAGGCGCTGGTGCGCGGCGAATTCGAGGTCCACTATCAGCCGCTGGTCGATTTGTCCGCCAATGTCGTGAGCGGCTGCGAGGCGCTGCTCAGGTGGCGCCATCCGGAGCGCGGCATGGTCTCGCCTGCGGACTTCATTCCGGTCGCGGAAGACACCGGCCTGATCGGCGAGATCGGCGAATGGGTCTTGAGGCAGGCCTGCGCGGAGGCTGCGTCCTGGCCCGGCGACATCCACATCGCGGTCAACGTCTCGCCGGTGCAGTTCCGCTCGAGGACGCTGGCGCTGAAGGTCGCCGCGGCGCTCGCCGAGTCGCGCCTCGCGCCGGAACGGCTCGAGCTCGAGATCACCGAGACCGTGCTGATCCGCGACGACGAGGAGGCACTGACCATCCTGCAGCAGCTGCGCGAGCTCGGCGTGCGCATCGCGCTCGACGATTTCGGCACCGGCTATTCCTCGCTGAGCTATCTGCACCGCTTCCCGTTCGACAAGATCAAGATCGACCGTAGCTTCATCAGCGACATCGGCGAGCCCGAGGATTCCTCCCCTATCGTGCAGGCCGTGGTCCACATGGCCGCCGCCCGCCACATGGCGACGACGGCCGAAGGCGTCGAGACCGAAGCGCAGCGCGAGGTATTGCGCCAGCTCGGCTGCAGCCAGATGCAGGGCTGGCTGTTCAGCCCGGCGGTGCCGGCGGCGAAGCTGAAGCAATTGCTGTCGAAGCAGGCGGCAGCGGCCTGAGGCCGAAATCGCCTCCCCTGCAATCACGGCAATGAGCACGTCCGATCCGAAAGAATAGGATCAAACCTCGCACCTTGCAGTTATCGCGCTGCTGAGGCGGCCGGGAACTCCGGCCGGCGGGAATTCGTCAACATTGCATCACGCGCATCGCAGGCGGCTTTGCCGTCCGCGAACGGATGCGCGTGTGCGAAATCGAGCGAGGCGACATGGCGATCGTGACGTTCCGGATGATCCCTCTGATAGCGGCGGCTGCCGTGATCGGCTTTGCCGCACAGGCGCGCGACGACGGCCGCTACGCGAACTCTCCCCTCAAGGGCTGGTTCGAGAGCCTGCACAGCAAAGGGGGCGGTCCGTGCTGCGCGGATGCCGACGGCACGGCGCTCGACGACGTCGATTGGGACACGCGCGGCGGGCACTACCGCGTCCGCATCCAGGGCGAATGGATCGAGGTGCCTGACGACACTGTCATCACCGAGCCGAATCGCGTCGGCCGCACGATCGTCTGGCCCTATTATATCAACGGCCGCGCCATCATCCGCTGCTTCATGCCGGGCAGCATGACGTGAAGTCGTCGGAGCAGCCGATCGCGCACAGGCGCATCTTGTATTCGTACGGCACTGCCATATCTCATCGGCATGATGAAGCTCACACGCGTTCAGGACCACGCCATTCAGGCGCTCATGGCCGGCATCGTCGGCGCCGAGACGTTCGATCAGGTCTTCGCAGGCATCCGCTTCGATGAGGTCGAGGGCTCGATGCTCTACGCCTTCGCACGGAACGAGGACGTCGCGTCCGACATCGAGGACAGCTACTCGCCCCTGATCGCCGCCGTGGCGTCGCGTGTGCTGGGCAAGCAGGTCGACCTCGTCGTCGTGATGCCGAAGGTTCTGCAATAAGTAGCCGGCAACGCCTTGCTCAATCGATGAACGATGCAAGCTCCTCCGGCTCGCCGGAGGGGAACGCGTCCTTGAGACATTCGAGAAACGCCGATACGCGCGCGCTCAGCAGCCGGCGCGACGGGTAGAGCGTCCAGAGACAGATCTCGGGTCCCTCGACATCGCCCCAGTGCACGAGCCTGCCGGCCGAGAGGTCGCGGCTCACGAGCGAGACGGGAAGCCGCGCGGCACCGACCCCGGCCCGGACGGCATCGCGGATCATGATGAGCGATGACAGGCGAAGCACGGGCTCGACTGCGATCTCCGCGCTTCCGACTGGCGTCACCACAGTCCAGGCAGAGCTCAAATCGCCCGCGCTGCGCACCACGGCCGGCGCGGCAAGATCGCCCGTTGGACGACGCAGACTCGGGCTCGCCACCACCACCAGCCGGTCGCGCAGGAAGATTCGTCCGACCAGGCTTTCGTCCGGATCCGGATTGACGCGGATCACGAGGTCATAACCCTCCTCGATCATGTCGACGGAGCGATCTTCCGTCGTGACCTCGAGCCGGACTTCCGGATATTTCCTCGCGAACGCGGCCGCCAGTTTCCCCATCGCGGTCTGTGAGAACACCAGCGGCGCACTGATCCGCAATCGCCCGCGCGGCCTGTCGCCTCCGGAAGCGATCGCGGCCGCCGTCTCGTCGAGCTCGGCGAGCAACGCCCCGGTCCGCTCATAGAGCGCCCGACCCTCCTCCGTGAGCTTCAGGTTGCGCGTTCCGCGCTCGAACAGGCGCAGATCGAGGCTGCTCTCCAGTTCGGAGACCCGGCGGGACAGCGTCGCTTTCGGGCGGCCGGCAGCCCGGGCGGCCCGCCCAAAGCCGCCGTGACGGGCCACCAGATTGAAGTCGGCGAGGGCCAGCAGATCCATTCGTTCCACCAATGAGACAGACTGTCCAAATATAGCGGCTATCGGTCCGCGTGTGGATCACTAATTTGCGGGGTGTCTAACCCCAACAAGGAGTGACCCCCATGACCATCCTCGTAATCGGCGCCACCGGCCGCGTCGGCCGCCACGTTGTCGAACAGCTCGTCAAACGCGACGCCAAGGTGCGCGTGCTGACCCGCGATCCCGCCAAGGCCGATGTCCCCGCGGGCGTCGAGATCGCCAAGGGCGACCTGCTCGACATCGAAGCGCTGCGCGCCGCGTTCTCAGGCGTCAGGACGCTGTTCCTGCTCAACGCCGTGACCGGCGATGAATTCACCCAGGCGATCATCACGCTCAACATCGCCCGCGAGGCCGGTGTCGAACGCGTCGTCTATCAGTCGGTGTTCGACGCCGACGGGGCCGTGAACGTGCCGCACTTCGCGGTGAAGTCGGGCGCCGAGCGCATGCTCGCGCGGATGGGTTTCAGCGCGACCATACTGCGTCCGAGCTACTTCATCGACAACGAGCTCATGATCAAGGACGTGATCCTCAATCATGGCGTCTATCCGATGCCGATCGGCAGCAAGGGTGTCGCCATGGTCGACGCGCGCGACATCGCCGAGGTCGCCGCGATCGAACTGATCCGCCGCGACCGTGCTTCGGAAAAGCTTCCGGTGGAGACCATCAACCTGGTCGGTCCCGACACGCTGACCGGTCCTGGCGTGGCGAAGATCTGGTCTGACCTGCTCGGCCGCCCGATCGTCTATGGCGGCGACGATCCCAGCGGCTTCGAGCAGAGCATGGCGCGCTTCCTGCCGAAGTGGACGGCCTACGAGATGCGCCTGATGGCCGAGCGCTATGTCACCGACGGCATGATTCCCGAAGCCGGTAACGTCGAACGTCTCACTGGGATGCTCGGCCGTCCGCTGCACTCCTATCGCGATTTCGCGGCCCAGATCGCGGCGAGCGCGACAAAGTCCGCGTGACGACAGCAGCAACGAGCCCCTGATGTCACCGCGACGCGACATCGGGGGCTTTGGCGTGACCTCGCGATCAAACCACGCTAGCTTCCCAAAACAAGAACAAGAGAACAAGAACAAGAGGAAACGCCAATCGTGTACGACTACATTATCGTGGGCGGCGGCTCGGCTGGGTCCGTGCTGGCCCACCGGCTCTCCGCCAGGAGCGCCAACAAGGTCCTGCTGTGCGAAGCCGGACAGGACACACCACCCGGCAACGAACCGGCCGAAATCAGGGACAGCTATCCGGGCACCGCCTATTTCGACCCGCGCTTTCACTGGACCGAGCTCAAGGTCACGACCCAGGTCGTCAGCCACAACAATCCTGACGAAGCGCGCCCGCCGTTACGCAAATACGAGCAGGCGCGCGTGCTCGGCGGCGGCTCGTCGATCAACGGTCAGATGGCCAACCGCGGCGCACCGACCGATTACGATGAATGGCAAGCGCGCGGCGCTGAAGGCTGGCGTTGGAACGACGTGCTGCCGTTCTTCAAGAAGGTGGAGCGCGACCTCGATTTCGACGGGCCGTATCACGGCAAGGACGGACGAATTCCGGTGCGCAGAATTTCCAGAGAGCACTGGACCCGGCACTCGCAGGCGTTCGCCGATGCATTTCAGGAGGCCGGCCATCAATATCTGCCGGACCAGAACGGCGAGTTCGTCGACGGCTTTTTTGCAGTGACGCATTCCAACCAGGCCGAGCAGCGCGTCTCGGCCGCGATGGGCTATCTCGATCGCGATACCCGCAAGCGCGCCAACCTTGCGATCTCCACCAACACTGAGGTGAGAGAGCTGATCTTCGAAGGCACACAATGCGTCGGCGTGAAGGCGGTGATCGACGGGCGCGAGCAGGAATTCCGGGGACGCGAGATCATTCTCTCCTCCGGCGCGATCCACTCGCCGGCGCATCTCTTGCGCGCCGGCATCGGACCGGTCGGCCACCTCAGGGATCTCGGCATTCCCGTTTTGATGGGACTGCCGGGCGTCGGCCAGCGCCTGATGGATCATCCTTCGATCTCGCTGTCATCCTTCGTCCGCCGCGGCGCGCGCATGAACGAGCACACCAGGCGGCACATGCAGCTCGGCCTGCGCTATTCGTCCGGACTTCCCGGCGTGCCGAAGGGCGACATGTTCGTCGTCGTGCTCTCCAAATCGGCCTGGCACGCGGTCGGCGCGCAGATCGGCTCGCTGCTGATCTTCGTCAACAAGACCTATTCCGAGACCGGGCAGGTGAAGCTTGCTTCGCGCGATCCCACAGCGGAGCCGATCGTCGAATTCAACCTGTTGTCCGACCGGCGCGACCTCGATCGCCTGATGAGCGGCTTCCGCAAGATGGCGGCGATCCAGATGAGCGACATCGTGAAGCAGGTGACGGACAAGCCGTTCCCGGCCGCCTATACCGACAGGGTGCGCAAGATCGGCGTGGTCAACACCACGAACAAGATCCTGACCGGGATCGCCGCGACGCTGATGGACGGACCGGCGGCGCTGCGTCACTATCTGATCGACAATTTCGTGGTCGAAGGCTTCACCTTCGATGACGTGATCAACGACGACGAGGCACTGGAAGCCTTCGTCCGCAAGGCGACGATCGGCGTGTGGCACGCCTCGTGCTCATGCCGCATGGGCCGGGCCGACGATCCCATGTCGGTGGTGGACAGTCAGGGCCGCGTCAAAGGCGTTCAAGGCCTGCGCGTCGTCGATGCCTCGATCTTCCCGGTGGTGCCGTGCGCCAACACCAATTTTCCGGTGTTGATGTCGGCGGAGAAGATCGCGGCGGCGATGATGCAGTGATCGACTGATTCTCGTGTCCCGCGTGCGGCGCAGCGTGCAACGCTGCGCCGCCCAAGTTCCCGGCTTACTTCACCCGCCTGGCGGCCTGGATCTCGACGAACTCGGCGTCCGGGTGGGCAACGATGGTTGCGAACATGATGCCGCTGATGATGAGCGACCAGGCGGTGTCCCAATAGATCCAAAACACTTTCAGCCTCCGTTTTGGCGTCCTCCGCCTGCGGCGCCCGGAGTAACGGCGCCGGGAGGCTGCCGTTCCAGAATGAGCCCATGATGGGGGCCTGCGGCTCGAACAAGCGCAGGCAAGTCTAGCGCTTTCTGGTGTTGGTCGGTGGGATCTTGCGATCGGTTTGACCGGTGTGGCGCTTTGCCACGACGTCTTCGTCCCGCGGGCCTTCGCGCGGACGCGGCGGCGGCTTGGGCTGGCCGGACTGGCCGCCATGCTTGCCGCCCATGTCGGGCTTGCCTTCGAGGTCGTTTTCACGGGTCATGATGTGTCAATGCGCTCACCCGGCAATGGTTCGCAATTTGCGTTCGGCGTTGTGGCTGTGAACGAGTTCATAGGATCGCCGTCTTTGGCGGTGCACGATGGGTCGCGCAGCCCGCGCATCGCCCCCTCGACGAACGGATCTGGCCTGATGCGGAAGCACCTCGTTGCCTGGACCATCCTGACCTCGGCCTTCGTCGCGGTCGCGGTGTGGAGCGTGCTCGGGCCGCCCGACCATCCGGCCGGTCCGCATCTGCCCTCGCGCGACCTGACGGCTTCGGTGCACTAGGTTTCGGTTTCGTCCCGACGCGAACCGGCCTCCGCGTCGCTCGAAAACGCCTTGGTCCGACCGATCCAATTTCGGTATCGATCAATCCCATCTGGAGCTTGGTGCAACGGAACACCGGCCGCTATCCTTCCCTGCAAAACGACAACACCACGCCGGCAGGAGGACGCCCTTGATCAGACCGACACGCCCCGCACCCCGCGCTGCGATTGCCACCGCTCTCGTCACGTCTCTTGCCCTTCTCTCCGGAGTCCATGCCGGCATGGCTGAAACCTTCGCCTATGTCGGCAATGCCGACTCCAACGACATCAGCGTGTTCAAGATGGCCGAGAACGGCGAGATGAATGCGGTGCAGACGGCGCCCTTCACCGGCGTCGAAAAGCCGGGCGCCTCGACGCCGCTCGCGATCACACCGGACCATCGCGTGCTGATCGCCGGCGTCCGCTCGCAGCCGTTCCTCGCGGTGAGCTTTGCCATCGATCCCAAGACAGGCCTCCTCAGCCACATCGGCAACGGGCCGCTCGCCGACAGCATGGCCAACATCGCAACCGACCGCACCGGGAAAGTGCTGTTCAGCGCCTCCTATGGCGGCAACAAGGTCGCGTCGAATCCACTGGAAGCGAACGGCGTCGTCGGCGAGCCGAAGCAGGTGATTCCGACCGGGCTCAACGCGCACGCCTTCCTGCCCTCGCCCGACAATCGCTTCGTGTTCGCGACCAATCTCGGCTCCGACCAGGTCCTGAGCTTTGCATTCGAGGCCGCGGCCGGCTCGCTGACGCCGAGCGATCCGCCTGTCATCAAGGTGCCGGAGAAATCCGGGCCGCGGCACTTCGTGTTCCACCCGGACGGCAAGTTCGTCTATCTCATCCACGAGCTGAACGGCGACGTCGCGGCGTTCAGCTATGAGGCCAAGAGCGGGGCCTGGAGCGAAATCCAGCGCACCACCGCGCTGCCAGAGGGCTTCAACGGCAAACCTTGGGCGGCCGACATCCACATCACCCCGGACGGTCGCTTCCTCTACGCTTCCGAGCGCACCACCAATACCCTCACCGCCTACAAGGTCGATGCGTCAAGCGGCAAGCTGACCACGATCGGCAGCGTGCCGACCGAGAAGCAGCCGCGCGGCTTCAACATCGACCCGACCGGCCGCTATCTCGCCGCCGTCGGCGAGCTGTCCAACGGCATGACCGTCTATGCCATCGACCAGACCAGCGGCGCGCTCAGCAAGCTGAAAGCCTACGCCACCGGAAAGAAGCCGAACTGGGTGGAATTCTTGACCCTGCCCTGAGGGCCGGGGCGGCCGACCTAAGTAAACATCCGGAATTTCGCGAGGTCCTCCCTAGCGTCATATCGTCGCTATGGACCGTCATATTGTCTTCAAGTGCCCCCAGACAGGCCTGAACGTGCAGCATCGGCTTGGCGACGAGCCCGCCGATCGGACGCACGTGCCTGTCTCCTGTCCGGCCTGTATGCGCCTGCACCTGATTGATCGCTCCAGCGGCAAGCTGATGGGCGATCGCCGGGCCTGAGAGGCCGGCTACGGCTTTGATGTGACCTGCGCGGTGACGTCTTCGACGTGATGCAGCAGGTAGACCAAATGGCCCGCGGTATCGTGGATCGGCGAGTTGATCGGCTGCCAATGGCGCTCGACGAAGGCGCCATTGGGGTCCCGGATGTCGTAGCGCTGAATATTCATGGCATGGGCGCGCCCCGTCTCGCCCACCGTTTTCAAGCTGCCGTAGAGGTTGCTGACCCCATCGGCGAGCGGATCGTCGGGATTGTCGGGAAAGATCTCGAACAGCGACCGGCCGACCACCTCGGACCGGCTGATGAAGGTCGCCGCCGCATAGGCGTCATTGATGTCGACGATCGCCAGGCCCGGTCCCGGGTCCAGCAGCATGTAGGGGTGCGGCGAGTTGTCGAATTCCGGCTGGAATTGCTGCCGGATGGCTTCGGCATCGGTCTGCTGGCGCCGGCGCTGCTCGAAGGGCGACGTATCGGCACCTGAGGCAGCCGAGTTCAGCAGCGCCAATTGCCGCTTCGCCGATGCCAGCAGGGCGCGGACGGTCTGCTGAACCGTCGGGTCAGCCGTTTCACTGAGCAGCCGCTCGAAGTGAACGATGTTCTGCTCGCAAACGAACCGTTGCATCCCGCCTCAACCATGAGCTGCGCGGCCGCGGCGCCGCGTGACGTCTGATGGTAGCTCCATACAACTGGTTCCAGCGGATGAGAAGACCGTGATAGCCGCAACCGTCGCCGCTTCGAGGCCGGCCGGCCCCGCGTGCAGGCCGCGAACCAGATTTCCATTCCCGCGACTAATCAAGGACTTGCAACGACAGCCGGCGGCGGCGCAGCGTCCTGTCTTGGGACGACGCCGCCATAGTCCGCACGGCTGCCATCTGCTATCGATTGGAGGCATATCCCCCGTGGAATTTCCGATGCGTCATTTGCCCCGTGCCGTGGTCCGAAGCCTGTGTCCCGTAGCCGTCGCCGGAGTGCTGGTCCTCGGCCAGTGCCCCGCCACGGCCGCCGATGACGACGCCCCCAAGGGCCCGGCGGTCACGGTGCTGAAGGCGGCAAAGTCCTGCTTCTCCGACATCGTCGAAGCCACCGGCACGATCATCGCCCGCGAGGAGACCTCGGTGCGACCCGAGCGGCCCGGACTGAAGGTGACGGACGTGCTCGCCGAGGCCGGCGATACCACGACGGCCGGTCAGGTGCTGGCGCGGCTGGCGCTGCCTGAAGGCGGCACGCTCCAGATCACCGCTCCCGTCGCCGGCGTCATCGCCACCTCGACCGCGCAGATCGGCAATCTCGCCTCGGCCAAGGGCGAGGCGTTGTTCACGATCGTTGCGCGCAGCGAATATGATCTGGTCGGCCTGGTCGCCACCAACGATGTCAGGAAGCTCGCGGTCAACCAGCCCGTCACCGTGCGTATCGCCGGCGCCGGCGATATCGACGGCAAGGTGCGCCGCATCGGTCCGACCGTCGAGCCGAACATCCAGCAGGGCATGGTCTATATCGGCATCTCGCCGCAGAAGCCGCTGCTGCTGAATGCGAGCGGACGCGCGCTGATCAAGACCGGGCAGAGCTGCAATGTCGCGGTGCCGCTGACAGCGGTGCAATACTCATCCGCCGGCACCGTGGTGCAGGTGATCCGCCGCAACCGCGTCGAGACCAAGCGCGTCGAGATCGGGCTGATGTCGGGCGGCAATATCGAGGTCCGCGACGGCGTCAACGAAGGCGATATCGTCGTCGCCCGCGCCGGCGCGCTGCTCCGCGAAGGCGATCCCGTGCGCCCGGTGATGGCGAGCGCGGAAGCGGCGAAGTAGATTCGCTACACCCGTCATTGCGAGCGCAGCGAAGCAATCCAGCGTCTTTCCGCGGAGGGAGTCTGGATTGCTTCGCTGCACTCGCAATGACGATGAGGAAGCAGTCGTGCCTCTAGCCGCCGGCCTGGTCGAACTGCACGTCCTCAAGCAGCGAGGACGACACGGTCGGGACCTGATCGCCTTCGCTGGCGCGGGAGATGGCGATGCGGGTCTTGTTGAAGATGCTTTCGGCGCTGCTGCCCTGCGCATTCAGATTGTTGAGGAGCTCGCTGACCAGCGTCGAGTGCTCGCCCTTGCCGTCGTCGACGACCTTGCCGGGGGAAGCGGAGGAGAGGATCAGCGCGTTGTCGGGCGTGCCGATCGGCGCGAGACCATGGCTGTAGGAGCGAAAGCGGCGCTCGTAAGGGTTACGGCGGGACGCATCGACCACGACGAGCTTGGCCTTGGCGCCCTGCTGCTTCATCATGTCGAGCACGCCCTCGATCGAGACGCCCTGGCGGCGGACGTCGCTTTCCTTCCAGATCACGGCATCGACCGGCAGCATGTAGCTCTCGCGGCCGGCCTGCACGCCGTAGCCGCCGAAGAACAGCATGACCGTGGTGTCGTGCGTGATGCGGGACTTCAGGCGGTTGACGGCGCGGACCATGTCGTCCTTGCTGGCGTCTTCCACCATGTCGACGTCAAAACCGTTCTTGCGCAAGCTGGAGGACAGCGCGCGGGCGTCGTTGATCGACTGCGTCAGCGGCGCGCTGGCGTCGGGATAATGACCATTGCCGATCACGAGCGCCAGGCGGGAGGTCTGGCCGACCGGGCCGGCGACCTGGTCGGTCGGAACGGCCTTGGCGGCGTCGAGCACGCGCATGTTGAGGGCAGCATGGGCGCCGATCGCCAGCGACACCGTGCCGATGAGGGCCGCGGCGAGCGCTATTGAGCGCTTGGAAATGTCGAGCTGCCTAAAATTCATCTCGCTTCATTCCTGTCGGTGCCAAAGACCTGCCAAGCGCGCGCACACTGCTTGAGTAGCGCGATGGCGTCTTTAGGTTTGAGGGATTGGCCGGGGGAGTGCCCCCGAATTGCGCGCAATTTGCGGCGCCGCACCAAATAAAGACTTAACCGGATATAGGCTCGCGGGCAATAGATTGCCAAGAATTCATTTAACCCATTGATCGTGCAGTATATTTTATGAGCCGAATTTCTCCGTTTTCCACGTCCCCGTAGCCTTCCGGGGGCGGATTTTGCAGGCCTCGTTGCGGGTTTTTACGTGATGCCGGTCACATTTGTTTTTCCTGCGAATCCGGGTAGCTTTTTCAACGACTTGCGGAGGATGGGTCGCCGACTTGGCGCCGACTTGGCCTCCGCGAAAGTCCCCCGCGACCAGGTATTTCATGAGCTTTCATTATTTCGCAGGTGCCGCGTGCCGGGCGCTGATGGCCCGGAAAGACGGCCCCTCCCTTTATGACGTCTGCGATCCCGTATTGTCGGGTCAGGCCAGCGGCGATCCGCATCTGGCCAAATTCTACAAGACCGCGCTCGGCAATCCCGCGCTGCGGGTGCTGCTGCGCCGTGCCGGCCTGCCCGAACTACGTGACGAGGCGAAGCTGGCCCGGCTGCGCGAAGCACTGGTCCGCGCCCGCGACGATGCCGAGCCCGACTGGGCCGCGGTCGGCCGGCCCGTGGCCGAGCTGGTCGACAGCATCGCGCTCGATCATCCCAAACCGCCCCCGGCCGCGTTCGTCGGCACGATGCCGGCACCGGCGCAGATCGACGGCGTGATCCGCGATTGCGCGCAGCATCTGCTGGGCTCGTACCGCAAGAACGGCTTTCTGCCGACCTATGCCGCCTTCAACCTGATCGGCGATCCCGATTTCCGCGGGCGCGAGCTGATCATGGCGCTCACCGGGCTGAACGCGCGCGGCTACAAGAATTCGTCGCTGCTGTTCAACCTCGCGCGCGTCTTCATCGCGCGCTCGCCCGCGCGCGCCGTGGTCGATCCGCCCTGGCGCGGGATCGCCGAGCCGATGTGGGAGCCGGTGCAGATTCGGCACCGCTCGGCCTATTACGATGCGTTCTTCATCGAGGCATTGCTCAGCTATGTCGAGACGGGGCTGGCATCGCCTGCGGACAAGACGGCAGCGGAGCGTGCGATCGCCGACATGGTCGATTTCTGCATCAATATCAGCCGCGAAGAGGTCGAGGGCGATGGCGGCCAACGCTTCAACGTCATCACCGCGCTTGCGCCGGCGCCGCATCCGCGCTTCTCGCGCTATTTCGCGCAGATCAAGCAGGACCTCGGCTTCGGCATCTACGTCCCGGACTGCGACACCACGGCGTGCTCGATCTCAGCGGCGACGCAGGCCGGCTGCCTTGATCCGATCATCGACCAGCCGCTGCTGGATTTCTATGCGGGCTACCAGGTGCATGCCGGCGTCAACGAACCGCGCGTGACGGTGCCCCTCAACGACAACATCGACTACGAGGGCGGCGTCGCCACCTGGATCGACAATCTCGCCGGCGAGCGCCCCTATGGCAACGATCTCGATCCGACGCTCAATCTCGACATTCTCGAGGTGAGCTTTCGCAACCTGGCACGCTGGAAGATTCTGGAGACGCCAGCCCGGCTCGCGACCGTGCACCGGATCGTCGGCTTCCAGAAGCGGCTGGCGGCAAGCGGCGCCTTCGCCAATCCGCGCTCGCACATCTATTATCTGCCGGAACTCTACAGCGCCTATTTCGGCCGATGTTATGCGGCCTTCCTGGCGCTGCCGCTGGCCGCGCAGGCCGCGATCGATCCCGACGGCGATTTCGATTTCATCCGCCACCGCGTGCTCTCCTACGTCAAGGGCGAGCTGATCGCCGCCGAGATGAACGTGTTCGACGCCGCGCTGGCGCTGATCGCGCTCGGCCATCTCGGCGCCGACCCGCGGGCCTTTGCACCCGCGCTGAACGTGATCGTCGATGCCATCGGCGAAGGCGGTCGTCGCGGCCCGTTCCGCGCCTATGAATGGAACAAGATGAAGACGCCGACGCGGATCCTGGTCGGCGGCCCCGAGGTGACATCGGCCTTCGTGCTGATGGGACTGGCGGTGGCGCGGCGGGTGATGGCGCGGGGGTGAGGTCGTGCCCCGGGCACGATCTCGTAATGACGGGAAGTTGAAACCCGTTCTGTTCAGCATATGCTGGCCTGATAGCCCAAAGCCGACCACAATTGCGCGGCTTATCGAGATTTTCCTGAACACCCCGGACCGGCATGTTGCGAAAGATCCTGATTGCGCTGTCTTTGCTGACTGTCCCGTCGCTGGCGCAGGCGGCCGACATCACCGGCACCGCGAAAGTCCGTGACGGCGATTCCGTCCTGATCGGCAGTACGCGAATCCGCCTCGGCGGCATCGACGCGCCGTCGGTCGACCAGCTCTGCCTCAACACCAAGGGCGAACGCTGGACTTGCGGCGTGGCGGCACGCGACGAGCTCGCCAAACATACCGATGGCAAGAGCTGGACCTGCCATGCCCGCTCGATCGACCGACGCGGCCGCACCGTAGCGCGCTGCGAGGTCGGCGGTGAGGACATCCAGAAGTGGTTGGTTGGCAACGGCTGGGCGCTGGCCTACGCCCGCATGTCCCACGATTACGATGCGGACGAGAAGGCCGCACGTGACGCCAAGGTCGGGATGTGGCAGGGCGCCTTCATCGCCCCCTGGGACTGGCGCGTGCGCAACAAGAAGACCGCGATCCTGGGCGCCGCCAAGCCGCCGGAAGGCGCGCATGCGGTGCTGCTGGCCTCGGCCTCGGGCCCGGTCGCGCCGTCGCCGGACTGCACCATCAAGGGCAACGTCAACAGCGCCGGTGAATGCATCTATCATCAGCCGACCAGCCGCTGGTATGCGCAAATCAAGATGAAGATCAGCAAGGGCACCCGCTGGTTCTGCTCGGTCGAGGAGGCGGAAGCCGCCGGCTGCCGCGAGACCAAACGATAACCCAGACCTGCGTTTTGAGCGCTTTTCCGAAGCGCCAGTGCCGCGTAAAAGCGTTGTTTCAGCGACCCACCATCCTGTTCTCAAGCAACAAGGACCGACAGCAATGACCGTTCGCGCGGGCCGGGAGTTTCTGGCCATCCCCGGGCCCACCACGATGCCCGACGCGGTGCTGCAGGCGATGCATCGTCCGGCGATCGACATCTACTCCAAGGAGATGCTCGACCTGACCGAAAGCCTGCTCCGCGACATCTCTGGTCTGTTCGCGACCAAGGGCAAGTCGTACATCTACATCGCGAACGGTCACGGCGCCTGGGAAGCTGCCTTGAGCAACGTCTTGTCGCGCGGCGACAAGGTGTTGGTGCTGGAGAGCGGACGGTTCGCGATCGGCTGGGGCAATGCCGCCGCGCTGATGGGCGCCGAGGTCGAGGTGCTCAAGGGCGACTGGCGCCGCGCGGTGCGGCCGCACGAGGTCGAGGAACGGCTGCGCCGCGACACCGAGCACAAGATCAAGGCCGTCGTCGTCGTCCAGGTCGACACGGCCTCGGGCGTGCAGAACGACATCGAGGCGATCGGCAAGGCGATCAAGGCGGCCGGCCATCCTGCGCTGTACATGGTCGACACCGTCGCTTCGCTCGGCTGCATGCCGTTCGAGATGGACAAATGGGGCGTCGACGTCGCGATGTCCGGCTCGCAGAAGGGCCTGATGACGCCGCCCGGCCTCGGTTTCGTCGCGGCCAATGCGCGCGCGCTGGAAGTGCACAAGAAGGCGAACATGTCGACGCCCTATTGGAGCTGGAGCGAGCGCGAGGGCACCGAGAACTACCGCAAATATGCAGGCACCGCGCCGGTGCATCTGTTGTTCGCCTTGCGCAAGGCGATCGACATGCTGCACGAGGAAGGGCTGGAGAACGCCTTCCGTCGTCACAGCCTGCTCGGCGAAGCCACACGTCGCGCGGTCGGCGCATGGACGGAAGGCCAGGTGCTCGGCTTCAACGTTGCGGAAGCGAGCGAGCGTTCCAACACCGTGACCACGGTGACGATGGCGAGCGGCCACGACCCGGCGGTGCTGCAACGCTATTGCAAGGAGAAATGCGGCGTCGTGCTCGGCACCGGCATCGGCGATCTCTCCGGGCAAGCCTTCCGCATCGCCCATATGGGTCATGTCAATGCCCCGATGCTGCTCGGGACGCTGGGCGTGATCGAGGTCGGCCTCAACGCGCTGAAGATCCCGCACGGCAAGGGCGGGCTCGAGGCGGCGGTGGCTTATCTCGGCGAAGAGGTGGCGGCGTAAAGCGCCCGTTACAAACTCCGACGGCGTCCCAGACTACTGAGGCACACGATACGCCTCGACCTGCGCCTTCAGATCGTCGAGCGATGCTGTCGGATTGCGGGCGTCGACCCGATATTCCCCGCTCGCGAGCCACTGCAGCACCTTCGCATCCACCACCGGTGAATGGTGGATGACGTCGCCGTAATTGCTCAAGTCGTGCGTCACCGCCTTGATCGCGCGAAAATCGTGCAGGCGCACGTTGGGAAGCTGCGTCAGACGCTGCGCAATATGCGCGGTGAGGTCAGTCACGATCTTCAGCGTCTCCGGCGAGGCATCGCGCATCGCGACGAATTGCAGGATCGAATAAGGCGGGAAGTAGATGTCGAACGTCACGTCCGGATGACGCGCGGCGAGGCCGAAGGCATCCTGCTCGAAATGCCGGACCATGGCCATATAACCATAGCCTTCGCCGAGAAAGCGGCTGCGCGAGGGCGCGGTGATGTAAGCAAACGAAGCTAGCGCCTTGTTCGCGTTATAGTCGCGCGCGACGTCGTAATCCTGCGGCAGCGCGTAGATGTCGTCGACATCTGCCAGCGCGAACTTGACAGGCAGATAAGGCGCCGCCCGGCTCAGCGGCTCCCGCAGCGGCGGGATCGACCGCACCAGCGTGAACGCGGACTCCTTCGCCATCGCCGCGCTGAACAGATAGGACGCGATGCCCTTGGCCGTCCGGCGATAGAGATCGACAGGCAAGTAAGGATCGGCCTCGATGTCGGCGGCGTCGACGAAGACGAAGTCGTCCATCTCCCAGATCACGCGCCGTGCGCCGCGGTCGATCGCCTGCTCCAGCACAAAGCTCTGCTGGCGCGAATTGGAGCCCGTCATGGCCAGCTTGAGCGAATGCACGCCGAGCACGCGATCGATGTCGCTCTGGCGGAAGTGAATGGCGAGCGATGTACCCATGAAGGCGGTGTCGAACGACTGGCTCCGGATCAGTCCGGCGTTCTGCACGCGCGTGTCGTCGGAATAAAACGCCCTCGGCGAAGACCGAAACAGCTGCAGGGGATCCACGACATAGACGAGCGCGGCAGCACCTAGTACGCACGCGATGCTCGCGAGGAGAAGGCGCCTGAGATATGTGAACGCCCCGCGCATCAGAACCGGAAATAGATGAATTCGCTGTGGCTCTGGATGCCCAGAATGCCGAAGGCCAGCGCCAGCGATGCGCCATAGAGGACCAGCGGCCGCATGCGTCCTGCGAGGAAAGCCTCGCCGACCCGGCGGCCACCATGATCGTAACCCATGATGGTTTGCGTGTTCGGCACCAGCCACACCAAGCCGGCATAGAGTGCGACCAGCACCAGAGCCGCGGTCTCTTCGCGGCCGAAGACGATGTTGGAGGGATCGAACATGGCATGGAGAACGCGCAACGCCGATTCGACGCTCGCGGCGCGGAAGAACACCCAGGCGACGACGACGGCGAGGAACGTCAGCACGGTGCCGGCGATGCGGCCCGGGATTGCAAAAGCCGTCGGGATGTTCGGCACGAGCGCATTGAAAGCGTGGTTGACGCAGAGATAGGCGCCATGCAGCGCGCCCCACACGACAAAGGTCCAAGCCGCGCCGTGCCAAAGCCCGCCGAGCAGCATCGTGATCATCAGGTTGACATAGCGCAGCACGCGACCACGCCTGTTGCCACCGAGCGGGATGTAGAGATAGTCGCGCAGGAATTGCGACAGGGTCATGTGCCAGCGGCGCCAGAAGTCGACGATGCTGGTGGCCTTGTAGGGCGAGTTGAAATTCACCGGCAGGAAAATGCCGAACATCAGCGATATGCCGATCGCCATGTCGGAGTAACCCGAGAAATCGAAATAGAGCTGGAACGTGTAAGCCAGCGCGCCCAGCCAGGCCTGGTCGAAGCTCGGCGAGCGGGCCTCGAAGGCAAGCGTCACCAGCGGCTGGATACCATCGGCGAGACAGGTCTTCTTGAACAGTCCGATGGCGAAAATGATGACGCCGCACAGGATCAGGCGCGCATCGGGTAGCTTGGTTTCATTCCGCTCGAATTGCGGAATCATGTCCTTGTGGTGAAGGATCGGCCCCGCGATCAGGTGCGGGAAATACGTCACGAACAGCGCGTAGTGCGGCAGCGCATAGGCCGCGACCTGCCCGCGATACGCATCGACCAGGAACGCAATCTGCGTGAACGTGTAGAAAGAGATCCCAACCGGTAGCAGGATGTGGACCGCGAAATGCGTGCCGGCCAGTACATTGATGTTTTCGGTGACGAAGCCGGCGTACTTGAAAATGCCGAGTACGACGAGATCGCCAGTGACGCCAAGCGCGAGCGCGGCCCTCCGTTGCGATGGGCCAAGCTTCGCCACGATCAGAAGATGACCGATGCCGTAGTTGAAAGCGATCGAGAGCAGCAACAGGGCCACGAACTGCCAGCTGCCGACGGCGTAGAAGGTGAGCGAGGCGAGCGCCAGCCAGATCACCGGGGCAAGATTGCCGCGCTTCCCCAGCCAGAAATAGCCGGCCAGCACGGCCGGCAGGAACAGCAGGATGAACGGATAGGAATTGAAGAGCATCAGGCTGGACCAGCGGCGGCGATATGGCCCCTAAAGCACACCGACGCCCGGCCAACAACCCGGTGACGCGCAGCGGCCGCTGGCAATTCGCGGAATCGGGACGATATAAGGTGGAATACGCAGCTGAATGAGGATCGAGTGACCCAGGCCAAGACACCTTCCCAGCCCCCCGTTGCGCCGCGCCGGCCGCATTCTTTCACCCGGCACGGCATCACCGTGACCGACGACTATGCCTGGCTGAAGGACGCGAAATGGCAGGAGGTACTGCGTAACCCTGCGGTGCTGGACCCTGATATCCGCAAATACCTGGACGAGGAGAACGCCTATACCGAGAGCCTGCTCGGCCACACCGCAAGCTTGCAAAAGACGCTGGTGCGCGAGATGCGCGGACGCATCAAGGAAGACGATTCCAGCGTGCCGTCGCCGGACGGTCGGTTCGCCTATTTCCGCAAGTTCCGCGAAGGCGGCCAGCACGAATTGTTCGGCCGCATGCCGCGCGAGGGCGGCGAGGCTCACATCGTGCTCGACGGCGACGCGCTCGCCAAGGACCACACATATTTCAAGTTCGGCGGCAGCCGGCACTCGGACGACCACGAGCTGCAGGCCTGGAGCGCCGACACCAAGGGCTCCGAATATTTCTCCATCCGCGTGCGCGACTGGGCGACGGGCCAGGACCTCGACGACATCGTCGAGGAAACCGACGGCGGCGTGGTCTGGAGCAAGGACGGCAAAAGCTTCTTCTATGTGAAGCTCGACGACAATCATCGCCCGATGCAGGTGTGGCGGCACAGGCTCGGCACCAAGCAGGCCGACGATGCACTCGTCTATGAAGAGCAGGATTCCGGCTGGTTCACCCATCTGCATGAGAGCACCAGCGGCCGCTTCTGCGTGATCGCCGGCGGCGACCACGAGACGTCGGAGCAGCGGCTGATCGATCTCGCCAACCCCGAGACGCCGCCGCGGCTCGTCGCCGCCCGCGAGGAAGGCGTGCAATATTCGCTAGCCGACCGCGGCGACGAGCTGTTCATCCTCACCAACGCCGACGAGGCCATCGACTTCAAGATCGTCACCGCGCCGCTCGGCGCCCCCGAGCGCAAGAACTGGCGCGACCTGATTCCCTATCGCCCCGGCATCTACATCATCGACCTCGATCTCTATGCCGGTCATCTGGTGCGGCTGGAGCGCGCCAATGCGCTGCCTGCGATCGTGATCCGCGACCTGGCGACCAACGAAGAACATGCTATCGCGTTCGACGAGGCCGCCTATTCGCTGGATACGATGGGCTCCTACGAATTCGACACGACGAATTTGCGCTTTGCCTATTCGTCAATGACGACGCCGTCGGAAGTCTATGACTACGACATGGTGAAGCGCACGCGCGCGCTGCGTAAGCGCCAGGAGATCCCGTCCGGGCACGATGCCGCCGACTACGTCACCACCCGCATCATGGCCAAGGCAGATGATGGCGCCGAGGTGCCGGTCTCGATCCTTTATCGGCGCGGCCTCAAGCTCGACGGCGCGGCGCCGCTGCTGCTGTACGGCTACGGCTCCTACGGCATGGCGATGCCGGCCTCGTTCAACGCCAACCGCCTGTCGCTGGTCGATCGCGGCTTCGTCTACGCCATCGCCCATATCCGCGGCGGTGCCGACAAGGGTTGGGGCTGGTATCTCGACGGCAAGCGCGAAAAGAAGACCAACTCGTTCGACGATTTCGCCGCCAGCGCCCGCGCGCTTGTCGACGCGAAGTACACCAGCGCCAAACGCATCGTCGGCCATGGCGGCTCGGCCGGCGGCATGCTGATGGGCGCGGTGGCCAACCGCGCCGGCGAATTGTTCGCCGGCATTGTCGCCGAAGTGCCGTTCGTCGACGTGCTCAACACCATGCTCGACGACACGCTGCCGCTGACGCCGCCGGAATGGCCGGAATGGGGCAACCCGATCGAGAGCGAGAAGGACTTCCGCACCATCCTGTCCTACTCGCCCTACGACAATGTCGCGGCAAAGGATTATCCCGCGATCCTGGCGATGGGCGGTTTGACCGATCCGCGCGTCACCTATTGGGAGCCTGCCAAATGGATCGCTCGCCTGCGCGCAACCATGACCGGCGGCGGCCCTGTTCTGCTGCGCACCAACATGGGTGCCGGCCATGGCGGAGCCTCGGGGCGCTTCGACCGGCTCGACGAAGTCGCGATCGTCTACGCGTTCGCGCTGTGGGCGACGGGGATGGCGAAGGCGTGATTGTGTAGCCCGGGATCCGCCTTACCGCCCGTTCTTCTTCCGCCACGCCGCGAAGTCGGTGAGCGTCTGCGGATCCGTCGCGGGATAGAGACCGAAGATGCCGCGGCCCTTGGCGACTTCCTCGGTGACGAAGTCCTCGAACGCGGTCATTTCGAACGTCTCGTTCGCGATCTCGTCGGCGAGATGGGCGGGAATCACGATGACGCCGTCGGCATCCCCCAGGATGACGTCGCCGGGAAACACCGGCGCGTCGCCGCAGCCGATCGGAACATTGATCTCGATCGCCTGATGCAGCGTCAGATTGGTCGGCGCCGACGGGCGATGGTGATAGGCGGGGATGCCGAGCTTGGCGATCTCCGCGGAATCGCGAAAGCCGCCATCGGTGACGACGCCGGCAACGCCGCGCTTCATCAACCGCGTCACCAGGATCGCGCCGGCCGAAGCCGCGCGCGCATCCTTGCGGCTGTCCATCACCAGCACGGCGCCGGGCGGACAGTCTTCGACCGCCTTGCGCTGCGGATGGGAGCGGTCCCTGAACACGTCGATGGTGTTGAGGTCCTCGCGCGCCGGCATGTAGCGCAGCGTGAAGGCCTCGCCAACCATGGTCGGCTTGTCCGGGCCGACCGGATGCACATCCTGGATTATCTGGATGCGCAGGCCGCGCTTGAACAGCGCCGTGGCGACGGTCGCGGTGGAGACGGATTTGAGCTTGTTACGGGTAGCTTCGGAAAGCTTTGACATGTGCGTCCCTTAGTAAATCGACGGCTCGCCGATCGGCGCGCCGAAACCGGTCTCGAGGAAGTCGAAGTCGCAGCCGTCATTGGCCTGCTTGATGTGCTTGGTGAACATCCAGCCATAGCCGCGCTCGAAGCGGCGCTCGGGCTGTTTCCAGGCCGCGCGGCGCCTGGCGAGCTCGGCTTCCGAGACATCGAGATTGATGGTGCGGGCGGCGACATCAAGCGTGATGCGATCGCCGTTCTGCACCAGGGCCAGCGGACCGCCGATATAGGACTCCGGCGAAACATGCAGGATGCAGGCGCCGTAGCTGGTGCCGCTCATGCGTGCATCGGAAATGCGCACCATGTCGCGCACGCCCTGCTTCACGAGTTTTGTGGGGATCGGCAGCATGCCCCATTCCGGCATGCCCGGCCCGCCTTGCGGCCCCGCATTGCGCAGGATGAGGATGTGGTCCTCGGTGACGTCGAGATCGGGATCGTCGACCGCCTTCTTCATGGAGGGATAGTCGTCGAACACCAGCGCCGGGCCAGTGTGCTTGAGGAAGCGTGGCGCGCAAGCGCTCGGCTTGATGACACAGCCGTCGGGCGCGAGATTGCCCTTCAGCACAGCGAGCGCGCCTTCCTTGTAGATGGGATGGTCGACCGAGCGGATCACGTCCGCATTGTGCACCTCGGCACCGTCGATGTTCTCGCCCAGCGTCTTGCCTGTGACCGTGATGCAGTCGAGATGCAGATGCTCCTTGATCTCTCCCATCAATGCCGGCAGGCCGCCGGCATAGAAGAAGTCCTCCATCAGATAGGTATCGCCGCTCGGGCGGACATTGGCGATCACGGGGACCTTGCGGCTCGCGACCTCGAAATCGTCGAGCCCGATATCCTGGCCGGCGCGGCGGGCCTGCGCGATCAGATGGATGATCGCATTGGTCGAGCAGCCCATCGCCATCGCCACCGCGATCGCATTCTCGAACGCCTTGCGGGTCTGGATCGTCTTCGGCGTCAGATCCTCCCACACCATCTCGACGATGCGGCGGCCGCATTCCGAGGCCATGCGGATGTGGTTGGCGTCGGCGGCCGGAATCGAGGAGGCACCCGGCAGCGTCATGCCGATCGATTCCGCGATCGCGGTCATGGTCGAGGCCGTGCCCATGGTCATGCAAGTGCCGTAGCTGCGGGCGATGCCGGCTTCGATGTCGAGCCAGTCCTTGTCGGAGATCTTTCCGGCGCGACGCTCGTCCCAATATTTCCAGCCGTCCGAGCCGGAGCCGAGCGTCTTGCCCTTCCAATTGCCCCGCAGCATGGGACCGGCCGGCAGATAGATCGCCGGGATGTTCATCGAGGTCGCCCCTAACAGCAGCGCCGGGGTGGTCTTGTCGCAGCCGCCCATCAGCACGACCCCGTCGACGGGATGGCTGCGCAGCAATTCCTCCACGTCCATCGCCAGCAGATTGCGATAGAGCATGGTGGTCGGCTTGAGCAGCGATTCGGAGAGCGACAGTGCCGGCAATTCCAGCGGCAGGCCGCCGGCCATCAGGACGCCGCGCTTGACGTCGTCGACGCGCGACTTGAAATGCATGTGGCAGGGCTGGGCGTCCGACCAGGTATTGAGGATCGCGACAACAGGGCGGTCCTTCCACTCTTCTGGGGCGTAACCCATCTGCATGGCGCGTGAGCGGTGGCCGAACGAGCGAAGATCGTCGGGCGCGAACCAGCGCGCGCTGCGGAGCTGGTCGGCTGTTTTCTTCCTGGTTTTGGTCATTGTCCTTGTCCGTCGGGAGCCCGCCGTGCTCTTCCCACAGCCAGTCCGCTTCCCGCAAGGCATCGGTAGCGGGGTGGACTTCCGGTATGCATGCAGGCGTGCATACCTCGGGGTGCAGCGCAATATCGGGTGGCTCCGGCAGGCCAGTCCCTAAGTGCTTGCAGCGCGCCCGTAATCCGCGCAACAATTTCATATTTGGAGCTTTGATTTGGGTCGCTGGAGCATCCCATCCGGCCCGGAGGTTTTAGCGTGGCCAACATCCTGATCGTGGATGACGACCCGGCCGTTCAGTTAACAATCCGGCTGCTTTTGGAGCGGGCCGGCCACCACGTGACGGTCGCCGGCGACGGCCGCAAGGGGCTCGCTCAGTTCGAAGCCAACTCGTTCGACCTGCTGTTCCTCGACATCTTCATGCCCGGCATGGACGGACTGGAGACAATGCGCCATGTCCGGGCGCTGCAACCGGGGATCCCGATCGTCGTCATTTCCGGTCGCTCGATCACACCCGACGCCTATGCCGAACCGGACTTCCTCAAGATGGCGACCAAGCTCGGCGCGGTCGCGAGCCTGCAGAAGCCATTCCGGGCCGATGCGTTGCTGGCGGCGGTCGACGGTTGCCTGAAGGCCGTCGAGTCGGAGGGCTCCGATGTCAATGCCAGCCGCCGATGATGGCAGCGGCTCCTCCGCTCGGGGCCGGCACGGGCGCGATGGTGCAGGGAGCCCAGCGAATGCCCCCGTGAAGCCCGGAACAACGCTCGCGACCCGACTTGCCATCGCCATGACCCTGCTCGTGGCGGTCACCGTCGCTGCAGTCGGTTGGCTGGGCTATCGCAACACCACGCAGGCGGTCATCCCGCGCGTTCTGGAGCGGGTCGGCGCCCAGTCACGGCTGCTGGCGGCCAATCTTGAATCTTACGTGGCCGGAGTACGCGGCGACCTGATCGGCTATCGCGCCGCGGCGGCCATCAACGGCCTGATCCGAGCCCACGGCAGCGGTGGGATCGACCCTTCCGACGGCGTCTCGGAGCAGACCTGGCGCAATCGTATCGCGGCGCGGCTCGCGGCCGAGATCGACGCCAAGCCCATTTATGGGCAGTTTCGGATCATAGGGCTTGGTGACGACCAGCGCGAGCTGGTCCGGGTCGATCGCTCCGGACCGAACGGAGCAGCACGGATCGTTCCTGAGAGCGAACTGGAGAGCAAGAGCGACCGGGCCTACTTCCAGGAAACGATCCGGCTCGGGCCCGGCGAAATTTATGTCTCGCCGATCGAGCCTGCCACCCGCCAGGGAGGGACCACGGCCCAGCACGTTCCGACGCTGCGCGTCGCGATGCCGCTGTTCGCAGCCGACGGCAAGCCCTTCGGCATCATCGTCGCCAATATCGACATGCGACCGGCGCTCGACAGCATTCGCTCCACCGGGACCTCCGGAGGAGAGCTTTACGTCGTGAATTCGCGGGGGGAATATCTCGTCCATCCCGATCGCGCGCAGGAATTCGGTGCGCCGCATGATGGCGCCAATGACTGGCGCAAGGACTTTCCATATTTCGCCGCCTTGACCGGCGCGCTGGATGCATCCACGCGGCTCATGACCGATGAATCGGGCCGGCCGAGCGGCGCCGCGATCGCGCCGGCGCTGCTCGTGGGCAAGGATTGGGTCGCCATCATCGAGACGATTCCGGCGCCTGTGTTCGGTCTCGTGCCCGCGGCCATTCAAAAGACGTCCGTGCTCGTCGGTGTGCTGGCCGTCCTCGCCGCAGCCTCGCTCGCCGTGCTGCTGGCGCGCTCATTGACGAGCCCGATCACGCGCCTGACCACGGCGGTGGCGGCGATCGGCGACGGACAGCCGGCCGACATTCCGGTCGATGCAAGCGGCGAGACCGGTGCGCTGGCGCGGGCCTTTGCCCGGATGGTCGAAGAAACGCGTGCGAAAGCGGCCGCTCTCGAACGCGAGGTCCAGGAGCATCGCCGCACTGAGGCCGCACGAAGCCATCATGCCGCGCGCGAGCTGTTGTTCAGCGCCGCCGTCGAATCGTCCGACGATTCGATCGTGATGCAGTCCCTTGACGCCGTCATTATCGGCTGGAATCCTGCAGCCGAGCGCCTCTATGGATATCAGGCGAATGAAGCGATCGGGAAATCCACCGCGATCATCGTCCCACCGGACCGCCGCGAGCAGGGCAAGGACTATCTGGCGCGGATCTCCCGCGGCGAACCGATCGAACGCTTCGAGACGGTCCGGCTCCGCAAGGACGGCACGCTGGTCGACATCTCACTCAGCCTGTCGCCGATCAGGGGGCCGTCGGGCGAGATCATCGGCGTGTCCGGCTCCGCGCGCAGCCTGACCGAAGGGCGCCGCGCGGAGCGTGCGCTTCAGCAGCAACTCGAGGAGCGCCGGCAGCTTTTTGAAACCTCGCAGGATCTGATCATGATCATGAACTCGCGCGGGGAGATCGTGCAGATCAGTCCGAGCAGCGAGACCATCCTCGGCTACAGGCCGGACGAGATGATCGGACACAGCGGCGTCGAATTCATTCATCCCTCTCATCTCGAACACTCCCGCGAGGAAATGCGCGAGCTCAAGCGCGGCGGGCATCCCAAGCTTGCCGACACGCGCTGCCTCCACAAGGACGGCCGCGAGGTCTGGCTCTCCTGGCTCGGCAGCTGGTCGGATCAGGTCAAGCGCTACTTCTTCGTCGGGCGCGACATGACCGAGGCGAGATTGGCCGCCGTGTCTTTGCGCGACAGCGAGCAGCTTGCGCGCAACATCGTCGAGACCGCCCTCGACGCCTTCGTCCAGACAGACCAGGTCGGTACCATCCTGATCTGGAACTCGCAGGCCGAGAAGCTCTTCGGCTGGCCGCGTGAAGAGGCCATCGGCAGGAATGCACTGAATCTCTTTATTGCCCCCAGCGAACGGGAAGGGGCCTTGGCCAGAGTCCAGCTCTTTCTTGAATCCGGGGAACAAACGCTACCCAGCCCCCGGCGCGAACTCCTTGTGCGGCGGCGCGACGGCAAGGAATTCACGGCCGAGTTGAGCGCCACGGCGCTCCGGCAGCGCGAAGGCGTGTTTTTGAATTCGTTCTACCGCGACCTCACCGACAAGATCGCTTCCGAGGAGCGCATCCGTCACGCCGAGAAGATGGAGGCGGTGGGCCAGCTCACCGGCGGCGTGGCGCACGATTTCAACAATATCCTCACCGTCATCACCGGGACGATCGAGATTCTGGCCGATGCGGTGGCCAAGGATCCGGGGCTCGCGGCGATCACGAAGATGATCGACGAGGCTGCCGGTCGCGGCGCCGAGCTGACGCAGCATCTGCTCGCCTTTGCGCGCAAGCAGCCGCTCCAGCCGCGCGAGGTCGACATCAACTCGCTGATCGTCGACACCGCAAAGCTGTTGCGGCCGACACTGGGCGAGCAGATCCAGATCGAATCCGTGTTCGAGGACGAGAGCTGCGTCGCAGTCGTCGATCCCAACCAGCTCACCACGGCCATCCTCAACCTCGCGCTCAACGCGCGCGACGCGATGCCCGATGGCGGCAAGCTGATCCTGGAGACCGGCGCCGCCTATCTCGACGAGGTCTATGCCAGCGCGAACGATGTCTCGCCCGGACATTACGTGCTGATCGCAGTGAGCGACACCGGCACCGGCATCCCGGCCCATATGCTGGCGCGCGTGTTCGATCCCTTCTTCACCTCGAAAGGGCCGGGCAAAGGCACCGGGCTGGGACTCTCGATGGTCTACGGCTTCATCAAGCAATCCGCGGGCCACATCAAGATTTACAGCGAGGAAGGCCACGGCACGACGATCAAGATGTACCTGCCGCCCGGCAAGACCCCTGCGGTCGTCGGCGAAGGCGCCCTGCCGGCGTCGATCGAGGGCGGACACGAGACGATCCTGGTGGTCGAGGACGACCGCCTTGTGCGCGAATATGTGCTCGCGCAGCTGCATTCACTCGGCTACGTCACCCTGCAGGCGGCCAACGCCGCGGAGGCGCTGGCAATCGTCGCCGCCGGACAACCGTTCGACCTGTTGTTCACCGATGTGATCATGCCCGGCAAGATGAACGGACGTCAGCTCGCCGACGAGGTGCTGAAGACGCGTCCCGATCTCCGGGTGGTCTACACGTCCGGCTATACCGAGAACGCAATCATCCACCACGGCCGGCTGGATTCAGGCGTGCTGCTGCTGCCGAAGCCCTATCGCAAATCGGATCTCGCCCGCATCATCCGCAAGGCGCTGAGCGCTTGAAGTGCCTCTTGTATCCCGGACGCGCGGCAGCGTGCAACGCTGCTGCGCAGAGCCGGAACCTGGGATTGCGAGATGTGAAATTGGAGAGATGGGCCCCGGCTCTGCAGCGCATCACTGCGTGACGCGCTGCGTCCGAGGCAAGAGATCATTACGACGCGCGCTGGGCCGCCGTCATCACGATGCGGATCAGGTCGGCAGCATTGCGGGCGCCGAGCTTCTTCATGATGTTGGCGCGGTGGTCCTCGATGGTGCGCGGGCTGATGCCGAGCGTGCGGCCGGCCTCCTTGTTGGAGGCACCGGCGGCGAACTGTTCGAGGACCTCGCGCTCCCGGCGGGTCAGCGGCTCGCGGCCGGGGAAATGCAGCGAGCCGAATTTCGGCGACGCGTTCTCCGCCTGCCTGCGTGCATAAGCGCCGATCGCCTCATCCAAGCGGCCGACGATCTCGCTGCCGCGGAACGGCTTCTCGATGAAGTCGAGCGCGCCGCTCTTGATGGCGCCCACCGCCATCGCGATGTCACCCTGGCCGGAGATCATGAAGATCGGGGCCGGATAATCCTCGCCGTGCAGCTCCTTCAGAATGTCGAGACCCGACTTTCCGGGAATGTGCACGTCGAGCAGGATCGCCGCCGGTGTGCGGTTTCGCGCGACGGACAGCAGTGCTGCGCCGTCCGCAAAACAGATCACCTCATAGCCCGCCGCCTTCAACACCATCGACAGGGTGTCGCGAACAGCAGGGTCGTCATCGACCACGAAGATCTCACCACGGGAGCTTTGTTCGACCATGTGCCACGTCCATTCGCCAAGCCGTGTCGGCATTGAAGGACTCGCGTCCGCGCCTCAAGTTTCGGCTTTCGGCGCAGATTCGGCCCACCCGCATTTGTACGGGACATGAACTTAACGCACAAGTAGCGCTGAGGTGCCTAATTGCGGGAGACGGAGAATATCCATGCTAAATTACGCAGCCACACCCCCGCTCGCCGCGATGGCCGAAACCGACAGCCGTCAGTTGATCGCGGCCGAACTTCGCTCACTGATCGCGCGCATCGAGATCAGCATGCGTCTGATCGACGCTGCGATGGAGCCCGAGGACGACAGCGCTATCGTGAGCGCCAACCTGGGTTCCACCGAGATTGTCGTGCTCGATGACGTCACGCCGCGTTATGCGACCGCGAGCGCCGCCCTCAATGCCTGCCGGGCGGAGCTCGCCCGGGCCCTCCAGAAGCTGTCGGAATCCGGCAATTCAGCGTAGGTCGCGATCGGCGCGGCTGATTGGCCGCAGCCGATGACATGGCAGCGCCGCGCCTTTAGGCCCGGTGCCGCGCCACGATCGCATCGGTGGCGACGCCGCCCCAGGTGTGGATGGTCGGCAGTCCCATCGCGGTCTTGCCGAGGTTGGCGAGGCTGATGCGCAGCGCCGCCAGATCCAGCGGCTTCGGCAGACTCTGGAGCTCGATCCCGACGGAGCGGGCGTAGCTGCGAGCGGCGCTGCGGCGCTTGCCGTCCATGCCGCTGATCACGATCACCGAGCCCGAGAATTTCGCCGCGGCCATCTCACGCAACACATCGGTGCCATCGCCATCCTCCAGCACGAGATCGAGCGTCACGCAGTCGAAGCGCCCGGCGCGCAGCTTTTCGATCGCCTCCGCAACGGAGGGCGCAACGGCGACTTCGTGGCCGGCCTGCTTGGCGGCCACCGTGATCAGGCTGCGCTGGGTGGCGTCGTCATCGACCACGAGGAGCTGAAGCGCGCGCCGCTCGGCGGCATCGGGCAGATTCGAACGGATGGGGGAGAGAGAGCTTCTTGGCATGGCCGGACCCTGAAATTGCGACCAGCGATTGGTACATGGTCCGCGCTTAGGCCGCGTAAAGCCGGGTCCGCCAATTCGTTCGGATGTTTTCAGAAAATGTGAAGCAATGCGTCGGCAACGGGCCGCACGGGAGCGCGGCGATCACGCCACCGCATCATGACCGCTGGCTGCGCCACGCTTCTTGCGGTTCTTGCCGCGCAGGAACTGGATATCCATCTCCGCGCCATTGACGCGCACCAGCTCGCAGCGGCGGTAGGCAAGGCCGGTGGACGACAGCAGCAGGAAGAACTCCTTCAGGTTCAACCCCTGGATCGAACCTTCCACGGTGAGGATGGCGTCGGTGTCGGAAATCGCATTGAGCGTGCAGTCGCGCCGCCACGTGCCGTCGATGGCCATGATGCAGACATCATAGCCCCGGCTGAATGTGACGCGCTCTGCACCCTTGCCATCCTCGGCCATGTCTATCGTCCTGCCATCGCCATGCGCGGCGCCGCAGTTTCAGCGGCGGGCTTGGCCAATGCTGCACGCGGATCGTTCGGCTTGTAGAGGCCGCGGCGATCCGCAATTGGCTTGAACGTGTCGGTCAGTCCGACCACGGTCTCCGCCGCGCCGAGCACCAGGAAGCCGTCGGGCTCGATCTGGCGAGCCAGGCGGTTGAAGATGTTGATCTTGGTCTCCTGATCGAAATAGATCAGCACGTTGCGGCAGAAGATGACGTCGAACGTTCCGAGATGGGAGAAATCCTGCAGCAGGTTGAGCTGCCGGTGCTGGACCATCGCCCGCAGTTCGGGATTGATCTGCCAGGTTTCGCCGTTCGGCTTGAAGTATTTCACCAGGTGCTGAATCGGCAGCCCGCGCTGCACCTCGAACTGGCTGTAGACGCCGGACTTGGCCTTCTCCAGCACTTCCTGCGAAAGGTCGGTCGCGATGATCTCGACCCGCCAGCCGGTCAGCGCCGCGCCCATCTCCTTCAAGGTCATCGCCAGCGAATAGGGCTCCTGTCCGGTCGAGCCTGCGGCGCACCAGATCCGCACGCTGCGTTTGGCAGCACGAGCCTTGAGGATCTCAGGCATGATGGTATCGCGAAAATGATCAAACGGGACCTTGTCACGGAAGAAGAAGGTCTCGTTCGTGGTCATGGCTTCGACGACACTGGTGATCAGCGCACTCGAACCGCTTTGCAGCTTCTGCACGAGCTCGGGAATGCCGGCGAGCCCGGCCTTGCGTGCCAGCGGCAGCAGGCGGCTTTCGATCAGATATTGCTTGTCGGCGGACAGGTCGAGACCGGAGCGCTCTTTCAGCAACTTACGCAGGTACTCGTAGTCGGGCGCGTTCACAGGATACCTCTTGACGCTACTGACAGGTGTATTTTCAGGCAGCTGTTTCTTCGCGCTCGACCAGCCCGACTTCCTGAAATTTCGCCATCACGATGTCCTTGTCGAACGGCTTCATGATGTATTCGTTGGCGCCGCCGCCCATCGCCTTCGTAATGTGGTCGATGCCGGTCTCTGTGGTGCAGAACACCACCTTGGGCTCGTCGCCACCGGGCATGCGGCGCAGCGTGCCCAGAAACTGGAAGCCGTCCATCACGGGCATATTCCAGTCCAGCAGGATCGCTTCCGGCATGGCCTTCTTGCAATGGACCAGCGCCTCGACGCCGTCTTCCGCTTCGATGACTTGAAAGCCCAGCGATTCGACGATGCGGCGCGCGACCTTGCGAACGATGCTGGAATCGTCAACCACCAAACACGTCTTCATTTTGCTCTCCGGCATTGAATGTCTTTTGTTTCCGTTCAGGCAGCCATTTGCACTTCGTTCTTGAGCTCGAGGACGCGATCGACGTCGAGGACGACCATGAGCTGTCCGTCGAGGCGGTGGACGCCGCCGGCGAGCTTGGCCATGCGGGGGTCGAGGTTGACGGGGTTGTCCTCCTTGCTGTCCTCGGGCAGGCGCAGCACCTCGCCGATCTGGTCGATCAGGAGGCCGTAGGATTCGCCGCGCAGGTCGACGCCGACCGCCATCGGGGTCTTGCCATCCTCGTCCCTGGGCAGGCCGAGACGGGCACGCATGTCGACCACGGTGACGATGCGGCCGCGCAGGTTCAGGACGCCCGAGATCTCGCGCGAGGCCAGGGGAACGCG
>NZ_JADFUE010000199.1:0-891 GCF_054967145.1 Bradyrhizobium sp. UFLA06-24 | reverse complement strand
GCTTTATTTGATGCTTGGCAGTGTCCTACTCTCGCATGGGGAGACCCCACACTACCATCGGCGCTACGGCGTTTCACTTCTGAGTTCGGCATGGGGTCAGGTGGGACCACCGCGCTATTGCCGCCAGGCAAATTCTGTTTCATTCCAACCGCCTCACTCCCGTGAAGCCATCAGAACCAATCTCGGAACTTCGCTGAAAATCTCTCTAAAAACACCTTCGGTGTTGTAAGGTTAAGCCTCACGGATCATTAGTACTGGTTAGCTCAATGCATCGCTGCACTTACACACCCAGCCTATCAACGTCTTAGTCTTAAACGTTCCTTCAGGGGCCTTAAAGGCCCAGGGAAGACTCATCTTGAGGCAAGTTTCGCGCTTAGATGCTTTCAGCGCTTATCTTTTCCGCACTTAGCTACCGGGCAATGCCATTGGCATGACAACCCGAACACCAGTGGTGCGTTCACTCCGGTCCTCTCGTACTAGGAGCAACCCCTCTCAATCTTCCAACGCCCACGGCAGATAGGGACCGAACTGTCTCACGACGTTCTAAACCCAGCTCGCGTACCACTTTAAATGGCGAACAGCCATACCCTTGGGACCTACTTCAGCCCCAGGATGTGATGAGCCGACATCGAGGTGCCAAACACCGCCGTCGATATGAACTCTTGGGCGGTATCAGCCTGTTATCCCCGGAGTACCTTTTATCCGTTGAGCGATGGCCCTTCCATTCAGAACCACCGGATCACTAAGACCTACTTTCGTACCTGCTCGAGCCGTCACTCTCGCAGTCAAGCTAGCTTATGCCTTTGCACTAACCTCACGATGTCCGACCGTGATTAGCTAACCTTCGTGCTCCTCCGTTACTCTTTGGGAGGAGACCGCCCCAGTCAAACT
>NZ_JADFUE010000198.1:0-938 GCF_054967145.1 Bradyrhizobium sp. UFLA06-24 | reverse complement strand
GTATGAGGAGGTAAAGGCCGGCCGGTCGACGGCCTTCCGCCGGGTGGGGGACTTCTACAAGCATCACGGGACCTGCTCACAGACCTTCCGAAAGTACTACAACCGCTATCTGCAGAGCGGCGCGGACGCAGACTTGTTGCCGCAGCGCCGCGGGCCGAAATGGCGCGAGCGGCGCGAGCCGGAAGGTGTCGAGGCGGAGATCGTCGCCTGCCGGAAGCGAGGCATGAACCGATACGAGGTCCATGCCACCTTGCGTGAACGGCGAGATACAGTACCGTCACCCTCGACCATTTACCGGGTCTTCAAACGCAATCAGCTTAACCGCCGCACCCCGGCCATGCGTGAGGAGAAACGTCGCATTATCAAGGACAAGATCGGCGAACTCGGCCATGTTGACCTGCACCAGCTGTCCCGCGACATGTTCCTGGTGCCTCCGCCCAACACCGCCTTCATCGTCAGCCTGGTCGATAGCTGTTCGCGTCTGGCCTGGGCCGAGGTGCTGACGTCGAAAAAGGCCCTGCCGGTCATGTTCAAGACCCTGAAGATGATCAACACCCTCAACGTCACCTATGGGGTCCAGTTCGCCGAGATCTTGTCTGACAACGGGGCAGAGTTCGCCTCCCGCAACACTCCTGAAGAGCACCCCTTCGAGGCTATGCTGATCGAGCTCGGCATCAAGCACCGCTATACCAAGCCCTACCGGCCACAAACCAATGGCAAGGTCGAGCGCTTCTGGCGAACCCTGGACGACGATGTCATCGAGGGCGCAACCTTCGACAACCTCGATCACTTCGCCAACGAGCTCTTCGAGTACATCGTCTACTACAACAACTTCAGGCCTCATCAGGCCCTCGGCGGCAAGTCTCCGAAGGATTTTGCGGCCGCCAAAGCCGAAACCTCTCGATCAGCGAATTAGTGAACATGCACAATTGCGAGCG
>NZ_JADFUE010000197.1:0-949 GCF_054967145.1 Bradyrhizobium sp. UFLA06-24 | reverse complement strand
GGTCGAAACCCATCAGGGTCGCGGTCACGGCGATGACGACAAAGGGCGTAGCCAGCGTGGTATGCGCTAGGATCAGCCCGGTATAGCTGTTGAGCAGCCTCATATCGGCATAGAAGAAATACACCGCCACCGAGGTTATGACGACCGGGACGACCATGGGCGAGATCAACAGGCTCATCACCGCCGTGCGCCAGGGGAAGTTCGGACGACTGAGCCCGAGCGCGGCTAGCGTGCCTAGTGTGGTCGACAGCAGCGTGACCGACATCGCAACGAACATGGAGTTGTACAGAGCGCCCTGCCAACGAACTGTTAGGAAGAATTCCTCATACCAGCGCAGTGACAGCCCCGGCATTGGATAGCTGAAGAAGGGCACAGAATTGAAGGACAGCGGGATGATCACAAGGATTGGCGCGATCAGAAACAGCAGCACCGCCCCGCAGATCAGCCGGTGCAGATAGTGCCAGCTCTTCTCTAGCGGAGAGGCATAGGCGAAAGCGGTCATCCTTCTCACCCCATCTTGAGCCGGTCGACGCCGACCAGCTTGTTGTAGACATAGTAGAGCAATAGAGTCGCGGTGAGCAGTATGACGCCAAGAGCCGAGGCCATGCCCCAGTTGAGGTCCTCATTGGTGTAGTGGGCGACGAAATAGCTGATCATCTGGTCGGCCGCGCCCCCCACAAGCGCGGGAGTGAGGTAGTAGCCAAGGCAGAGAATGAAGCTTAGCAGGCAGCCAGCGGCGATCCCCGGCAGGGTTTGGGGGAAGTAAACCTTCCAGAAGGCGTAGAATGGGCCTGCGCCGAGCGAGCGAGCAGCGCGGACATGGTTGGGCGAAATTGTCTTCATTACACTGTAGATTGGCAGCAGCGTGAAAGGCAGCTGGATATGAGTCATGGCGATTACTGTGCCGACCCGATTGAAGATGAGCTCCGCGGGCTGCGATATAATATGC
>NZ_JADFUE010000196.1:0-965 GCF_054967145.1 Bradyrhizobium sp. UFLA06-24 | reverse complement strand
GCCGCGGTCGAGAAGCCCGGCGCGAAGATGAACTTGTGGATCTGGGCTTCGCTCATCTTCTCGAGCTCGGCCTCGGTGACGAGACCGCTCGAGATCGCCTTGGCCTTGATCTTCTCGGTGTTGAGGCCTCTGCCGTTGTCGGCGATGCAGATGATGATGTGGCCGCCCTCGTGATAGGCGGACAGGCGGATGGTGCCCTGCTCGCCCTTGCCGCTAGCTAAGCGCTCGGCGGGGGTCTCCAGGCCGTGATCGGCGGAGTTGCGCACCATGTGGGTGAGCGGGTCCTTGATCAGGTCGAGCACCTGGCGGTCGAGCTCGGTGTCGGCGCCGTGCATCTCCAGTTCGATCTGCTTGCCGAGTTCGCTCGACAGATCGCGGACGATGCGGGGCAGCTTCTGCCAGGCATTGCCGATCGGCTGCATGCGCGTCTTCATGACGCCTTCCTGCAGCTCGGCGGTGACGTTGGAGAGACGCTGCAGCGGCACCTTGAACTCGGTGTCCTCGTTGCGCCTCGAGATCTCCAGCAGCTGGTTGCGGGTCAACACCAGCTCGGAGACCATGGTCATCAGGTGCTCCAGCGTATCCACGTTGACGCGGATCGACTGGTTGGCGATGCTGGCGCCTTCACCGGCCCCTTCGTCGGCCATCGACTTCTTCGGCGCGGCCTTCTCCTTGGGCGCCTTTGTCGATTCCTTGGCGACCTCCTTGCTGGCTTCCTTCGGCGCTTCAGCCGCCGGCGCGGGCTCGGCCTTCACCTCGGCTTGGGCGACGGGCGCGGGCGCCTCGATCGCGGTCTCGCGGAAGGCCCGCTCGAGCTCGTCGAGCGAGACTTCGCCCGGACGCAACGGACGCTCCAGCGTCTGCTCGATCAGCGTCCCCGTGGTCATCTCCTTGGCGGGAGCTGCAGGTGCGGCAACAGGCGCTTCCGGCACCAGCGGCGGCGCTTCGGCAATGGGAGCAGCACT
>NZ_JADFUE010000195.1:0-984 GCF_054967145.1 Bradyrhizobium sp. UFLA06-24 | reverse complement strand
GACCGACTACCGTTCTCTCGGCTCTCGCACCCGCGCAGCGGGCTGGAGCGCAGCGACTTTGTGCTCTGGCCCATCGCGTCAGTTAGCGCGCTGCAACGACATGTCCGGAGTCGAGGATAAACCGGAAATCGCTGGCTCAGGGGCAAACCGACGCGATTGACCGAATGTATGGTCCGACCGTGCGTTGCAAGTGGTTTCGCCGAGCTGGCGGTGAGCGGTCTTGCATCAATGTATCCGGCCTTTGATTGGAGCATTTGCTCCGGCCACCATGGATATCAGCGCGCGTGCGTTCTCGTTAGCGGACAGGCCTCGATTGGGCCATTTGGGTCACCAGTGTTCACATGCGCCGGGAAGACCGAACCTCCATCTCGTCTCATCCTCTCGCAGATCTCGGCTGGAAATTGTTGATAGGGCTACGTCATCGGTTGCTCCTCATATCGCTCAGTTCCTTTGTTCGAGCCAAGACCGTTCCTTCGTCCCGGCCCACAGAACGTCGATCGCCTCGCGAACAGGGGCGGTCAAGGCCAGCCGTCGCGCTTGGCTGCGGTTGGCTCGGGCATTGCCAGGCTGCGCCTTGACCGCGCCGAGCACGGCGCGAGGATCAAGCGGGTCGGACGCCTGCATCGTCGGTCTTCGTCAGCTCGAAGGCGCGTCCTTTCGCCAGCACCGCCCAGACGATGCGGGCAAGCTTGTTGGCGAGCGCGATCGCGAGCACGTTGTGGTGCAACCTTGTAGCGGCTTCAATCCAGGACTTGAGCCCGTACCGTTCCCAGTTCTTTATCCTGACCAGGACAACCCACGCCGCCTGAACGAACAGAACGCGCAGGTAGCGATTGCCGCGCCTCGAGATTTTGCCGAGGATCGTGCGTCTCCCGTCGAGATCTGCTTGGGCACCAGTCCGAGCCAGGCGCCGAAGTCGCGGCCTTTGGAGAATACGTCTCCAGTGCCGATCGCGGCCACCATGGCGCTCGAAATGATCAGCGC
>NZ_JADFUE010000194.1:0-992 GCF_054967145.1 Bradyrhizobium sp. UFLA06-24 | reverse complement strand
TCAACCGTGAAGGCACCCTCATAGCCCTTCACTGTCGAATCGCCCTGGATCCCGTCCACCTTCAACAGGTAGGTTAGATTTTTCGTCGACAGGACGTTAATGCTCACAATTCCGGAACTGCTCTGGGGATCGCTGCGGCCGTCAGTTGTTCCGTCATCGGTGACCGTATAATTGAATGAGGCGTCTCCGACATAGTCTTTGTCGGGCGTAAAAATAACCTGGCCGCCGACCAGCGAAACCCGACCATGGGTGTCTGGCTTTGCGGAAACTGACGTCAATTTCAAGTGCTGGCCGGCTTCATTTGGGGGCCCAGGAACATCATTGGCGATCAGATCGGACGCGGCGAAGACGAGCTTGCTGTTTTCGGTTGTCGTTTTGACATCCGCGTTAGCTATTGGCGCGTCGTTGACCTCGCGAACGTTCAGCTTGAATGTCGCGACATTCGACGTCAGATCTCCATCGCTGCTTTGGAACGTAAAGGAATCAGTCCCATTGAAATCTGCAGTCGGCGTGAAGACAAACGAACCATCTTGATGGAAATCGATCGTTCCGTGTTGAGGACCGGATACAAGGCTGTACGTAATCGGGCCGGGAAGTTGATCAGGATCAGTCGCGCTAGCGTGCCCGGAAATGGAATTGTCTTCGTTACCTGTGGCACTCCCGTCCAGCGCAACTGGCGCTTGATTGAGATCGAACACGTGGATCGCCTCGGCGCCATATTCGAGATCGAGCGTGGTGATGCCGCTGTCATTGACGCCCAACGTCTTGGCTGCAGCCAGGCCAAAGCTGTAGTCGACCGCAAGATGGCTGGTATCGCCGCTCTCGTGGTAGCCGAGGACATCAACCTCCTTGAACGCCGTACCAGAGGCGAGCATCTGGAACAGCTTCGGATTCAGCCCGAGCTGCGAGAAGCTCAGATGCAAGGGATTGAAGGTGACCTTGCCCGCTCCCGCGCCACTCGACTGGCTGCCGATGTTGAGCGTCTGGTCGTC
>NZ_JADFUE010000193.1:0-1134 GCF_054967145.1 Bradyrhizobium sp. UFLA06-24 | reverse complement strand
TTGCTGAGGCGGCGGCCGAAGGATGAGATCGACGATGGCATGGCGTACGGCGGGCATGGTTGGTTGAGGCGGAGGCCCGTTGATTCTTTTTTTTCCGCCCCGCGTATGCGAGGCGACGATGTTGCAGGAAGGCGTAGGCAATCATTGTCATAAGGGCGTGGCGATGAAGACCTTGCCATGATCGCCCTTCGAAGTGATCAAGTCCAAGCTCCTCCTTCAACTGTTGATGCGCCTGCTCACAAATCCACCGTGCCTTGATGGTGGCGGCCAGCGTGCGCAGATCCGTCGTCGCCGGAAGATTGGCGAGATAGTATTTGCTCTCCCCGGAGGCACGTTGCTCGCCAATGAGCCAGACTTCGTCGCCTGGGAGATGCTGCTGACCTTTATCCCATATCCGCTGCGGAGGGCCGTCGGCGGTGCGGACACGGAGGGCAGCAAATCGGGCTTTGAGCCGACCTTTCGTCCCGCTACGCCAACTCACGGTTTTCCATTTGGCGCTGGCCAGCATTTGTTCTGCCGCAATCGATAAGATATCGGGCACGTGGTGCTTTCGTGGTTTGCCACGGACTTTGGTGATCGGCCAAATGAGCTTCACATCGACGGGATACACTTTCTGGTGCCGAGGGATACCGACCGCCCAGGCCAGCCCGCGCTCTGTTAGCCCTTGTCGAAACGGTGCGCTGAGGCCGTATCCTGCATCCGCCAGCACACATCCAAAGCGCATGTTGGCTGCCATCGCGCGGTCAATCTCGGCCAAAGCGATCTCCGGCTTGGACCGTGGCGTTCGGTGTTCGATTGGCACGCGAGCGCGCTTCAAACGGGGCATGTCGCTTGTCCAGCTGTCAGGCAGAAAGAGACGTAACGCGACCATCACTGGCACTTCGCCGCGCGCAAGCGTTAAAGACACCAGCGTTTGGCAATTTGCAGTTTTACCGAGAGCCGATGCGTATTGCGCCGCAACACCGACCGATCGCTCACCCTTCTTCGGCAGTGAGGTGTCATCAATAACCAGCACCGCATCCCTGCCGCCGACGAGTCGGTCCGCCTGGTTGAGCAGCTCTGTCTCCAGCGGCGTCGCGTCCCAGACACCGTCGGCAATGAAATGGTGCAACTGGTCGTAGTTGCTCGTGACAA
>NZ_JADFUE010000192.1:0-1195 GCF_054967145.1 Bradyrhizobium sp. UFLA06-24 | reverse complement strand
GCGGACTCGACGGCGCGCTCAATAGCATGCAATCCATCAAGAATGAACATCGTGGTTTAGTAGGCGGCGGCGCGTTAGTGGGACATGCGCCAAGCCCGGGGACAGGGGCGATGCCGGACGCGAACGATGCCTTTGTGAAGTTTTCGGACATCCAGAAGACCTACGACGGCGAAACGCTGGTCGTTAAGGATCTCAATTTGGAGATCGCTCGGGGTGAGTTCTTGACCATGCTGGGCCCCTCCGGCTCCGGCAAGACGACGACCCTCATGATGCTTGCTGGTTTCGAGGTGGCTACCCAAGGCTGTATTCTTCTGGAAGGGCGTTCGATCGACCACATGCCTCCGCACAAGCGCGACATCGGCATGGTGTTCCAGAACTACGCGCTCTTCCCGCATATGACCGTGGAGGAGAATCTTGCCTTCCCGCTTAAGGTCCGCAAGCTCGGCAGAGCGGAGAGCGAGGCCAGGATCAAGCGGGCGCTAGACATGGTCCGGCTCGGCGCCCATGGCAAGCGCCGGCCCGGTCAACTTTCCGGAGGCCAGCAGCAGCGCGTCGCACTTGCTCGCGCCCTTGTTTTCGATCCCAAGCTCGTGCTGATGGATGAGCCGCTCGGTGCGTTGGATAAGCAGCTGCGCGAGCAAATGCAACTAGAGATCAAGCATATCCACGAGGATCTGGGCGTCACGCTCGTTTACGTGACGCATGACCAAAGCGAAGCGCTGACCATGTCGGACCGCATAGCGGTGTTCAATGACGGTGCCATCCAGCAGATCGCAGCGCCAGCTGAGCTGTACGAGCGGCCGCGGAACGCCTTCGTTGCCCAGTTCATCGGCGAGAACAACCGGCTGCACGGCAAGATCGTCGCGATGGATGGCGCGACTTGCAAGGTAGAAGTTCTAGGTGTGGGCGACGTGCAGGCGCTTGCAGTCAATGTCGAAGCGGTTGGTCGGCCCACCGAACTGTCGTTGCGGCCGGAGCGGGTGAAGCTGAACCCCACGCCGGGCTCGCTGCCCAATGTCTTTACCGCGCGGGTTGCTGAGGTGGTTTATCTAGGCGACCACGTGCGTGCTCGGGTCTCGGTGTGCGGCCATGATGGCTTTGTGATCAAGCTGCCGAATTCGGAAGGCGTGGTGCAGCTCGAGCCGGGCACACCGATCACCATCGGCTGGAAAACTGAAGATTGTCTGGCGCTCGA
>NZ_JADFUE010000191.1:0-1198 GCF_054967145.1 Bradyrhizobium sp. UFLA06-24 | reverse complement strand
TCAGCTGCACCTCATCGAGAGTGGTGCCAGCATCTGCAATCGCAATCGGATCATGACCGGCGTGCGGTTCCTGTTCCGAGTCACGCTGCGCCGCCACGATCTGGCGGCCGAGGTCTGGCACATCAAGGAGCCGCTGAAGCTACCGCCGGTGCTGAGCCCGGAGGAGGTCAAACGTGTCCTGACGATGGCGACGAGCCTCAAGGCGCAGGCGATGCTGACGCTGGCCTATGGCTGCGGTCTGCGTGCCGGCGAAGTGGTGCGGCTGCGCGCGGGCGACATCGATAGTGCGCAGATGATCATCCGTATCGTGCAGTCGAAGGGCCGCAAGGACCGCAACGTGATGCTGCCGGCGGAAGTTCTCGACCTGTTGCGGCAATGGTGGAAGGTGCGACCGACCAGGCATGATGCCGGCGTCGCGCCGGAACAGCGCTGGCTGTTTCCCGGCCGCAGTCAACACCGGCCGCTGACCACGCGTCAGTTCAGCCGGCTGTTCAAGGAGGCGGTCAAAGACGGCGGATTGCGCAAGGCGCTCTCTCTCCACACGCTCCGTCATAGCTTCGCGACCCATTTGCTCGAGCGCGGCACCGACATTCGCCTGATTCAGGCGTTGCTCGGACACGACAAGCTCGAGACGACGGCCCGCTACACCCGCGTGGCGACAGGCATGATCGCCAGGATCGAGAGCCCACTCGACGGCCTGAGCGCACCGCGGCGTAGGCGAGCGAAGCGGGCCACCACGGAGACGCCGGCGCCATAGCGCCGCCGGCTATGACTCGACCAGCTCTGGAGCTCGCGGACATTCTCCGCGATCACGGCCCTGCCTGGCGCGAGGCCAATCGCGGGCATGTCAGCCTCGACCAGTTGAAGGTGATGAGTGCCATCGAGCGCTGCCGCACGGCGGCGCTCGGCGGGCATGTCGCACGCTGCGAGAACGTAGCATGCGGCTATACGGAGATCGCCTATAACTCCTGCCGCAACCGGCATTGCCCGAAGTGCCAGGCTGCGGCGTCACGCCAATGGCTGGCCGACCGCGAAGCGGAGCTGTTGCCGGTGCCGTACTTCCACGTCGTATACACGTTGCCGAGCCAGCTGCGCGACATCGCTTACCAGAACAAGCGCGTGGTCTATGACCTGCTGATGAAGGCGGCGGCCGAGACAACGCTCGCCATCGCCGCTGATCCCAAGCGCCTCGGCGCAC
>NZ_JADFUE010000190.1:0-1210 GCF_054967145.1 Bradyrhizobium sp. UFLA06-24 | reverse complement strand
GCCGCAGATCAGCGACGGCGTCATGCATCTGACGCGCGTGCAGTTCGAAGCGCTGTTTGAAGGGCTGAACTGGAAGCGAGTGGGCGAACGGATTGTCGCGACGCCAGCTGCGGCGAACTGACTCAGACCCGACAACCTGTTTCGCGCGGGGCTTTGGGATGATAGCTTGCGGATGTGCCGCCGTCCCCCATTGATCCCGCCCGTCTTGCAGCGCTGCCCGCCGATTTGCGCGCGCTCTTCCGCGCGCAGGAAGCGATGATTGAAGCCGAGCGTCGTCGCGCAGACGATGAATGCTCGGCGCGCCTTCATGTCGAGAGTGAACTGGCTGCGTCCAAAGAGAGCGTCGAACGCCTCGAACTGCTCGTGAAGGAGTACGAGCGCGCACGTTTCGGTAAACGCTCGGAGAAGTTCAATCCCGATCAGATGCAACTGGTTCTCGAGGACATCGAGATTGCCATCGCCGAAGTCCAGGAACGCCAGGACGATCGTGCGCGCCGCGCCGGCACGGCGCCGTCCAGCGGCCGGACCAGGCGCGCTGCCCGTGCCTTTCCCGCGCACCTGCCGCGCATCGAGCAGGTGATCGAACCCGAGAACCTCGAGTGTCCCTGCGGCTGCGGCCGGATGGCCCAGATCGGCGAGGATCGCTCCCGCCGTCTCGATGTCATGGCCGCCCAGTATCGTGTGATCGAGACGGTGCGACCGCGCTACGCCTGTGCAAAGGGCTGCACCGGTGTTGCTCAGGCGCCGGCGCCCGCCCATCTCGTGGAGGGTGGCATCCCCACCGAGGCGCTGCTGGCGCAGGTGGCGGTCGCCAAGTTCAGCGAGCACATGCCACTCTATCGTCAGTCGCAGGTTCTGGCTCGGCATGGCATCTTCATCGATCGCGCCGTTCTGGCAGACTGGATGGGAACGGTCGCCTTCCACCTCGCGCCGCTGGTCGAGCGCATGAGCGTCGTGATGAAGCAATCGGGCCGCTTGTTCATAGACGAGACCAGGGCGCCTGTGCTCGATCCGGGCCGGGGCCGAACGAAGACCGGCTATCTGTGGGCTGTCCTGCGCGACGATCGCGGCCACGGCGGCGCTGATCCACCAATCGTGGTCTACCACTACGCGCCAGGACGCGGTGGTGACCATGCTGAGCGCATCCTCGAGGGCTTCGACGGCATCCTTCAGGTCGACGGATACCAGGGCTATCATCGGCTCGCACGGC